>JAQUYY010000187.1 GCA_028691575.1 Candidatus Gastranaerophilales bacterium | reverse complement strand
GTGCAACGGTGGTGTAAGAGACCACCAGCAACATCGAGAGGTGTTGGCTAGGTAAACCCCGCCCGATGCAAGGTAAATTGGAGAGCTAAGGCTGCCCGCCATTCTCCTGACAAACCGCTTGAGGTGTTTGGTAACAAACATCCCAGATAGATAATCGTCATAACGTAGAAATTGCTTCGGCATGAACGAGTTTCATAAAACCTAAAACGAAAACTCACTCGTTTCCGTTTTAATTTTATTTTACTCCCGACTATGTTAACAGAACCCGGCTTATTGACTGCTTTTTTCACCTTTTTAATAATTATTAAAAAACAGATTTTCAAAATGAACATTTTAACAAAAGATTTTTATACAGAAGATACACTAAAAGTAGCCAAAAATCTCCTTGGTTGCACTCTTCATCGAAAAATCGGCAATAAAATTCTTAGCGGAATTATTGTTGAAACAGAAGCCTATAAACAAAACGACCCTGCATGCCATGCTTATAGAGGAAAAACTCCTAGAGCCGCAACTCTTTTTAAATCGCCCGGACTATCCTATGTTTATTTTGTGTATGGAATGTATCACTGCGTAAATGTTGTAACAGAACCTGAAGAAACAGCCGGAGCTGTTTTAATAAGAGCATTAGAACCACTAGGGGAATTGTCAAACACAAATGGTCCTGCAAAACTTTGCAGAGAAATGAATATTTCTCGAGAATTGAACGAAGTAGATATGACTTGCTTAAAATCACCTCTATGGATTGAGAAAGGCAATAATATCCCTAATCATAGCATCACTACAACAACAAGAATTGGTATAAAACAAGCCGCCGAATTCCCCTGGCGTTTTTATATCAAAAACAATAAATTTGTTTCAAAAAAATAATAAACAAAATCCGTCAAAACTTCGGGTTTTCGTTTAAACCTACAATAAAATTCGTGGTAAAATATTTTTTTATTGATAAATTTTTCTTTATATTCATTTCCAAGATGTATACTTTTAGAAATATTATCGGCATTACCAAAAAACATTTTAGATCTACGACAATAGAGAAAAAAGAGTATTTGATATTTTTAAGCAAATTTTTACCTCCATAAACTCTTGTCTTAATAGTTATCAATTTTTTTTATATACAACTAATAGATATGATGTCACAATTAAAATTATCATGAATTCTCATGACAATTTTTTTTATCAGTTTGTTTTTATATAGATAAGTACAAAAATGAGGCTATTTACAAAATGGATCAATTAAGCTTTAAGAATAACCCGCCACAAACAAATTCATATATACAAAATCACCTTTTAAGGGTTCAAGAACACATGGATACTGCTGCTGCTACAAATGTAACCAGTCAACCAAATACTGATGAATTTATAATGACCACTAAAGAAGAGCCACCGAAAAACAAGGTCTCTACACTCACTAAAATCGGCGGTCTAGTTCTTGCTGCAACCGGATTAATTGCAACGGGAAAGACATCAAAAGGCATTAAAACAGCTAAAGAAGCCGGCGAAATTATTTTTAAAAAAGGTGAAATAATCCAAAGTTTGAAAAAAATAGGCATCATCTACACAGAAAATCTAAAAGCTTGGAAATGGTTCGACGATGATACTGCAAAAATAGTCCATGATACTACCCTTGAAAAAAAGACCGTTCAATCTGTTACAAACCTTAATACACCAAATTCAGTTAATGATTTAACTAAAAAAGTTGATGTTAATGAATTAAATATAGACCCTGGAGAAGCTCTTAAAATAAATAAATTTGGTGGAATAAAAGAACACAGTTATATTAGTAACCTTTGTGAATCACTATCCGAACAATTTGAAAAGTTACCTAAAGAAAAACGATTTGCAAAATTTAATGAACACATAAATATATTTAATGATTTAGAACATAAAGATACAAAAAATAAATTATTTATGTCCTTAGCAGAAAACATCAAGAAACTTGATTCAAAAGAGCAATTTAATGCAATTGAATCAATGTGTAAAGTTCTTAAACAATCCGATCCTGAATTCAAAATTAATCAGACAAGAAGTTTACTGAACAAAATGGATGTCTTGGAAGATGTAAGTCAATATGACAAAGCTTTTGATATGTTATCCGAGGTCACGAAAAAAAGTTTTGATGCACATCCGGCGTTAACAGATCTTGCAGATAAAATAGAAAATCTAAGCAAAGGTAAAAGACTAGAAGCTTTTGACAGCATCTATAAAACCGTAAATGATATTAATTTTATCAAGCCTTCTAATAAGACAACTGTTTTAAATGCATTAGCAGAAAGTGTTCAATATTTAAAAAAAGATGATCAGTTTAAAGCAATTAATAATTTAATTGGTGCTATGAATAAACATACCGGTACTTCATTTATGATAAATGATTATATTGGTAAATTTGATGCAAAAAGTAATTTTGAAATTTATAAAAATTTATTGGAAAAAGGTAAATGTTTTAATACAACCGACAAGAACAGTTTAATTAATGCTATGAATAAGAAAATTAACAATTTAGATCTGGCAGATCAAGCAGAAGCTCATAAATTACTTGCTTCATTCAGCTAAAATACCGGGTACTCAACAAAAAACAAGCTGTTACTGCTAAATACCCGTAAATTAAGACTCAAAAAAGTTTTAAAAACCTTACAATAAAAACTTACTCAAGAAGAAATTGACATAAAATTATTTATAGAATCATAAATTCATTTAAAGCAGGTTTTTATAATTATGAAACCTGCTTTTATGTTTCCCAATTATTATTCATTAATCCTTTTTTCTGCTGCACACAGGTATAGCAAATGCCTGTCTCTAAAAATGCGCTTTTTGAAACGTCTCCAAGGCTTGTTCCTACCTTTCCTCTATGATCATTAACAAGCATGGGACAAGCATAAACACCGTCATTAGCTACTATTCTTGAATTTTTACAGTCAAACTTTTGGGCTTTGTTTTTTTTCAATTCTTCGTTGGTAACTATTTCGTTTTCATTATATTTAGAAAAATTTCTAGAAAACGCTCCTGTTTTTATCGGAGGAATGATTTTGAAATTAATTTCTTCAACTTCAAAATCAATAGATTTTAAAAGTTTTGCAAATCCTTCTTTTAAAGATTTTTCGTCTTCATTCCAAACATTTACTATGGATAAAATCGGATTAAAACCATAGCGAATGAGATTTTCAATACCCGTTAATGTTTTTCTGAAAACACCCCGACCTCTTAATACATCATTTTTTTCTTGTGTATAATGATCAATGCTGACTCTAAAAATTATTTCATTATTATGTTCATTTTCAATTTGGCGCAAAAAACGGACTTTTTTATCATTCAGCAAGGTTCCGTTGGTTAAAACCGTTACATTTGCAGCTTTTAATCCCAATCTTAAAATTGTATTTAAATCAGGGTGTAATAAAGGCTCTCCACCCGTTAAATAAATTTCCTTTAATCCGTTTTTCTTAGCTATGTCAAGAGAATTTTTAATTTTATCAAGTGATAGAAATTTTTTATCCTTTTTATCAGTTGAACAGTCCAAAAAACAATGACTGCATCTTAAATTACAAGCTGTATTAGAAAGTTGAAACCACAGATTTTCGATAGCTTTTAGCTCAACTGCGGGAGCCATAAAATTTAATTGAGTTACCATTTACTTCCTCCTCTTCTACTGTTTAAATTGTATGAAGATATTCATGTTTTGGAAATAACACAACCGGGTTAACTTGAAGCTATAATCATCCGTCCTGTTTACTATAAAAGTATATATTCAGGCTTATTTTTGAAAAATAATTATAATAACCCGGGGGATATCTTTTATAAAATATGTTTATTGCGTTTTATTAACCTTTTACAAATCGGAGTATATACTTGATTTGATTGATTTTTGCAAAAAAAGTATATAAATAGATTCTTTTTTTTCAAAAAGGTGTTAAAATAATAATACTATGTAGATTTGTATAGTATATTTTTATTTACTATACAAAAAGAGGGAGATGTGCTCAGCTTTGCCGGGGCGGAATATTTGGGAGTAGAAATGGTTTCATCTATAAACCATGCACAGGAAAATATCGAGGAAATAAAATCTATAGAGGTTACAAATCCTATTGAACTTGATGCATCCATAATTTATGGGCATTTTCCTAGTTTTGAAAATTTTAAAGAATTAGCCGTTTTTAAATTTAACAGGTTTTTAACGTGTACTCTTATAAATTGTATTATAATTTCAATGGC
>JAQUYY010000186.1 GCA_028691575.1 Candidatus Gastranaerophilales bacterium | reverse complement strand
CCGATCAAGACGGAATTGGTGGGTTATCAATATGCCTCCGGAGACGCCGTCGTGCCTTTTGAAGCGAACCTGAAAGATCCCCCGGAGCTGATAAAGGAGTTTATCAGGAAATGGGAGGAAGGATACAAGGTCGTTTACGGAGTGCGCGTGCAGACCAGGGATAATCTCCTCCTGGCTTTGGCGAGGAAGGCTTTTTACAAGATAATCAATTTCTTTTCTAAAGAGAACTTTCCGCTGAATGCCGGTTCTTTCCGTTTGGTGGACCGCAAAGTGGTGGATGAACTGGTTAAAATAGACGACTACAAGCCGTACATACGCGGGCTTATAAGCGCTATGGGGTTCCGCCAGATAGGGATAGAGTATGTGCGCAAAAGCCGCCCGCGCGGGTATTCCAAGAGTAAATTCGGTTATTTGGTGGATTTCTCCATAAACGCCTTGATAAACTATTCGATTTCCCCCATAAGAATGTGCACATACGCCGGTTTGCTCATTTCTTTCCTGAGTCTCATAACCGGATTAGTTTTTCTTCTGTTGAAACTGTTTTTTTGGCCCGCGCAACTGCCGGCTATCAGCGCCGTCATAATTCTTATATTCTTTTTTTCTGGAATACAGTTATTTTTTCTCGGTGTTATAGGGGAATACGTGGGAGCAATCCACGCCCAGGTACGCAGAAAACCCTTCGTTATCATAGAAGAGCGGATAAATTTCGATTAATACCCGCATATCTTTACCGGCGTAAAAATCAAGCATTTACTTTTCCCAAAGGCCGTTATTCATGGTCAATCAAAAACCATCGCTGAATATTCATAAGCTGCGGCTTGCTTACTTTCAGTTATTCATAGCGGTTTTATCTTTTTTAATCGCCGCATGGATTATCCCTTCATCTTTCAAATTGTATTTACTGCGCTTTTACAAGGTGGAATTGTTTGCCTGGGCCTCCATTTTTTTTAATTATTTCTCAAGCAAGCTTTTGAGTTACATTTTCCTGTCCGCCGCGGCCTTTCTGGCATATCTTTTTATTTCATCCCAATGGCTGAATCTCGTCCTCCGCCGGAATCTTGAGCGTTTCCAGCCGCGTTATATGCTTCTTATCACTTTAGGGAATATTATTGTGCTGGCGTTTTCTGATAGTCTGCGGATAAATTGGATAATGTCGGCACTTTTGCCTTACGTGGCTTGTTCCGTCCTCTATCTATTGTTGCCATTTAAGACTGCTGACAGAATCCATTTCACTTCATGCGATCCGGCAGGGGCGGCACCGCAGATGCCGGCGATAGCGTGTTCTTTACCGCGCAATGGAAGGGAACTGCTGCTCGGATGTTTACTGGCCGGAATTTTCATGCTTTTTTGTTCGGAAGTCCTGAATATTGCCTTTGGCCGGGTTCTTTTGATGAATGAATACCAGAATATTTACTCCCATACCTTGCTGCCCGGAGGCAGAGAAGTCAACAACCTCGACTATCTCAACCAGGAAACGAATAAAGACGTGGTTTTCGCAGACAGAAATGCTCTGGAGTATCTCCATCAGAATATGACCAGGGGGCAAATAGATCATATCAGTTACATAATCAATCCGGTCAACGAATATTTCTCCGGAAAATCCCCAAAGAATATTTATTTTCAATACGGAACAGGAAATACTATTCTGTTCGGATGGATCATGCGCATCTGCGGCGGTATCTCTATACAAAACTATTACAAATGTTATTTTCTGTATATCGTTTACGTTTTGCTGTTCGTATTCATGCTTACCTTCATTTTTCGGGAATTTCTATCCTCGGCCGGAGCCTGCGCTTTGCATTTTCTTGCATTTTTTTGCATGGGTTTTAATTGTTTTATCCTGGCTCCGGGGATAATACCTTCTGTACATCTATTCGACGCCCCGTTGATATGCGTTATATACGCCTATCTGTTAAGCGGCAGGAGACGGTTCATTTATTGGGCTATGCTTTTGTCAGCGGCGGCGGTGGTATTTAATAGTAAGTTCGGGGGGGCATTGTCCGCGGCAGCTTTGTTCACACTTTTTTATTCCAGCGCGGAAAAGACCCCGTTGACCTGGGCAGAAAGGCGCGTATTTTTACCGCTGATCCTTTATGCCGTTGTTATCGCCGTCTTATTTTTCTTAGACTGCGGTCGCCAGTCCGATCCATTCTTCAAATATTATCTTCTCGGCCTTTATTCATTCCGGCCTCCGCAGGGGATTATAACGTTCACCTTCATGTATCTGCTTATATCTTATACGGTAATTTACGCGTTGAGAAATGACCGTTCCCCGGATAAGTATCTTTTTGTTTTTCTATTTGTTTATTCGCAATTTCTCCTGCTGTATTTTTATTGGTCGGGATTGACTAACCACTTTCCTATGGCGTTGCAGTTCATCGGCGTACAGTTCTTCCTGATGCTGCGCATTATTCGTAATAAAGCGGAACGATGGCGGCTCCGGAGCTTGCTGCGCCCGGCGCAGGAGATATTCGTTTTCCTGGCGGCGGCGGCCGCGGTTTTCTTCGTCTGCCGATTCTATTTCGACGGGCGTATTTCCGGAAGACAAGCTTTCTACGATAATTTCCGGAATCACCGCGTTTATTCCTGGAGATTTCCCCGGGCCAGGCTCTCAACAACCATACCGGAGATGTCGATAGGAGACAGTATATCTTTGATAAAACGCTATGCGCCAGCATCCTCTCCGGGAATTCATATTATATCTAAGTATGACAATCTTTTGCCTTTTTTGTCCGGGCATTACAGCTCAATGCCGCATTTCTGCATGTCGGCTTATTTATTCACACGGAATTCTGCTGATTTGGCGGTCTCAGAGATCATAACCGCCGCTCCACGTTACATTTTTGTGGACTCCGATATCGAATCGGCTTTCTACGATCCCTGGAAACCGTTTTTCTTGGATAATTGGAGCAGAAAAGAAAGGGCTTCCCGGTTTGGGCGTTACCATGAACTGCGCAGAGTGTTCCTCGCTATAAAGGACCGTTATGAAAAACTAGAGTCGGGAGGCTTATTGACGGTTTATAAAAGAAAAAGGGAGGTGAAATGAGCGAGAAGTCATTGTTTGACCGGTTCGCCGATACTTATACCGAAGGGCACGCTAAAGCAATTAGAAGTTCCGGGTATTCAGTGGATTTCTTTCATGAATACAAGATACAAGAGATGGCCTCCAGACTTTCCGGCACTGCCGTAACGGATAAAAAGCTGAATATACTTAATTTCGGATGCGGTATAGGCAGCAGCGACAAATTCATAAGGAAATATTTCCCTTCCTCGGTCATATACGGCATTGACGTTTCTGGAGAATCTATCAGGGTGGCCAAATCCGCGAATTCAGGAATGCGCGATATGCATTTTTGCGAATTTGACGGGGAAAATATCACTCTGGGGGTGCAGTTCGATATAATCTTCGCGGCCGGAGTGTTCCATCATATCCCCGTGGCTAAGCGGGCTGCGGTGCTGAAAAGTATTCACAAAAATCTGCGCCTGGGGGGTAAGTTGTTTATCTTCGAACTTAACCCTTTCAACCCCGCTACGATGTATATCGCCGCGGTGAACGACTATCGTTTCGATAAAAACGCCAGCTTATTGACTTTCTACGCTCTCCGCGGGCTTATTGCCAGGGCAGGATTCAGTAAGCCGGACGTCCGATTCGCCATTTTTTTACCGGGGATGCTCTCTGCGCTGCGTTGGATAGAAAAACATCTGTATTGGCTGCCGTTGGGCGCCCACTACTACATAGTCGCCGAAAAATAGCCTATTATGCGTATGCATACGAAAACCACAGTTTCCGCTAAGGCCACTTTTATCTGTAGATTTACCTGCGGGACTCTTTCCGTGTTAGCTGCGGCCGCCTCATTGTTCCTGGTGTCGCTTTTTATCACGAATTATTCATTTTTATCCGTTCATCCGGTTTCCCTGATGTCGCCTTTCTTCTTCGTCTTCACTTTAACAGGTATAGGTGCAGTTTTTTTTCTCCGCCGCTGTTGTGGCTGTTATCCGTTATCCGGGTGGCACAAATTTATATGTAGTCTTGACGATAAGGTAGTTCTGGCAGTTGCTTCAGTTTTCTTGTCGGCGGTCATCTTCACCCTTTCCTGGACCCGTTACAACTCCTACTCCAGCAATTTCGACCTCGCCATATACGAGCAGATCATTTGGAATTCCGCGCACGGCCGCTTTTTCGTTTCTTCTATAATGGGGGATTGCAATTCGCTCGGGAATCATTTCG
>JAQUYY010000005.1 GCA_028691575.1 Candidatus Gastranaerophilales bacterium | reverse complement strand
GCTTTGTCTAAATTTCATAACGATAGCGATATTGATGCTGTTTTTTGGGGAGCAAATGTTCATGCGGAAAAAGAAGATGAAAATGATTCGGTAGAAGGCACAAGAACTTATCATAAAATAAAAGTTTTTGGCAAACAATTACTTACGGACCAGATATGTCTCAGAACACCTGTAACAGCTTGGAACAAGTTGTATAAAGCAGAAATTATAAACAAGCATCAATTAACTTTTCCGGATGGACTGTTATTTGAAGATAATGCCTTTTTTTGGAATTATATAACACATTGTAAATATGGATATTATTTAAAAAACTATTTTTATAATTATATCCGAAGAGAAAATTCGATAATGACCATCTCAAATAATAAAAAATCAAATAGGCTGTATGACAGGCTTTTAGTCTTTGAGAATTTCTTTAAATACTATAAAAATATCGGCAAAATACAGGAAAAACAAGAATTAATATCTGAAATATTTTGTAGAGCATACTGTGATGAATACAGAAATTCTCCGAATATTAAAAAAGTTGTAAAAAGATCCCAAAAACTGGTTAACAGAATGAAACTTCAAAATGACAAAAGAGACATAATAAAAAAATTAAGAAGAGGAATTGCTCATACGGAAGATTATTACTCTCTTCGTGAAGATTTATTTTCCATCAAAGATAAGGATAATAAAAAAATACTTAGCATATTGGGTTTAAAATTTAAAATCCCAAATACATCATTATTAAATCAATTCAAATCAGAAAAAGAAATTGAGCAGAATTATTTGGAGCTAAAAAAACAAATAAATGATTTACGATACAGGCTGGGAGAATTGCAAAAGGATTTTTTGTCAGAAGCTGTTTGTAATATAGAAACAAAAGAACCGGAAAAAGCAATAATAAAAGATTATTCTTATAACTATGACCAAAAAATAATAAGTCGGCTAAAAGAATTAGATAACTTTTATTTCTATCCCAATAATGGTAACTTAGGCGACGTTGTGATTGCTCAAGCAGAGTATCAAATGCTTGATAACAATCAGTTCAATTATGAAATTTTTAATGCTTATAACTCTTCTAAAACACCGGATAATGACTTTAATGTTGTGTACGGTGGCGGTGGTTTATTTGTAAAATATTGGAATTATCAAAAAGTTATAGATTTGTTTTTAAATCCAAATTTAAAAAATGTAGTTATATTGCCCTCCAGTTTTTGGGAATGCAATGATTTACTCGAAGTTTTAGATGAAAGATTTACAGTATTTTGTAGAGAAAAACGCAGTTATGATTATTGTGTTTCTCATAATTCATCAGCAAAATTTTATCTTGTTGACGATATGGCGTTCTCTCTGGATTTAAGCTTTATAAACGAAAACTCGGATTCTAAAATCAGCACAATAAATGAAGAAACTATATTATCATTATATCAAAATGCATATAATCCTTACAAAAGAGTTTCCCGTAAGCTGAGCGATGCTCTTAAAACAAAAACAAAATGCATACATAAAGGATCACGTCTTGCATATTTTTTAAGAAATGATGCTGAACGATATTTTGATAATACACATTTTGATATTATTGATTTATCAAAATTTGCCTGCAGTTCATGTGTTGACAAAGGTATTGTTTATCATTTATCAAAATTATTTATTATGGCAATAAATTCTGTAAATATTGTAGTTACCGATAGGTTGCATGTAGGCATTGCAGGCGCTTTATTAGGCAAAGAAGTTTTATTATTAGATAACACTTATAAAAAGGTTTCAGGTGTATACGAACAATCAATGTCTAATATGAAAAATGTAAAATTTGTCTCTGATATTAAAGATGTCGGTCGGATAATCGAATCTCTTAAAAATATTGATTTTAACTCTGATTTTTGTTATTTTAATAATAAATTATCTTTTTCTAAATTTATGAGAGAATATTACGATAATCAGAAAAATGCAAAAATTGCTGAAAAAATATCAAATACAATCTGGGAGTAAATGATGACAAAAAATAATATGCCGCATGACAAAATCAAAAGATTTATTGATTGTCATGTCCCTGTTACTACTTGCAATTTGAGATGCCACTATTGCTATATAACACTGAAGGGAAAATTTGCCGAAAAATTGCCGGTTTTTAAATATAGCCCTGAGCATATTAGACAAGCTCTTTCACAAAAAAGGCTTGGAGGCGTTTGTTGTTTGAATTTTTGCGGAGCAGGAGAAACCCTTTTGCCGCCTGAAATGACCGATATTATCAGATGCGTTTTAGAAGAAGGCCATTATATTATGGTTGTAACAAACGGTACTGTCAGTAAAAGATTCGATGAAATAGTTTCTTTGCCGAAAGAATTATTATCACGTTTAATGTTTAAATTTTCGTTTCAATATCTGGAATTAAAAAGAAAAAAAATGTTTGATAAATTTTTTGATAATATTGAAAAAATTAAAAAAGCAGGCTGCTCATTTTCTCTTGAAATAACTCCGAACGATGAGCTTATACCTGAATTGGAAGAATTAAAAGAAATGTGTTTATCAAGAGTTGGGGCGTTATGTCATGTTACAGTCGCCAGAGATTCAACCAAAGAAAATTTGCCGATTCTTACTAAATACAGCAAAAGTAAATACAAAAAAATCTGGTCGCAATTTGATTCAATAATGTTTGAATATAAATTATCTGTATTTAATAAAAAAAGAAGAGAATTTTGCTATGCCGGTGATTGGACAGGATTTTTGAATATAGGAACGGGATATTTTAAGCAATGTTATAAGGGGAAAACCCTTCAAAATATTTTTGAAAATATTGATGAGCCGATAAAATTTTGCGCTATAGGAAATAATTGTCCGGAAGAACATTGTTATAACGCTCATGTCTGGTTAACTTACGGAAATATACCGAAACATAAATCACCAACTTACGCAGAAATGAGAGATCGGGTTTGCACAAATAATGAAACATGGCTAAAGCCAAATGTCGAAAAATTTATGCGCTCAAAACTTATAGAAAGCAATAAAGAATATTCATTGAAAGAAAAAAGACGGGCAAATAAATTTAGTTCACAAAAATAATTTAAATTAGTATTAAGAGAAGAATAGCAAAAGAGGATAGAAATTTGGAAAATGAAATAATATCGATCATTATACCTATTTATAATGCGGAAGATTATCTTGAAACATGCTTAAACAGCTGTTTTGCTCAAACTTATACAAACTGGGAAGCTATATGCATAAATGACGGATCTACAGATAATTCCTCAAAGATTTTAAATGAATTTTCACAGAAAGATTCAAGAATCAAAATTATTGATTTAGAAAAAAATGTAGGAATAAGCAAAGCAATTGAATATGGCTATAAAAAATCATCCGGAAATATTATTGCATATCTGGATAGTGACGATTGGTTTGTAGATGATTATCTGGCGATTTGTTATGATGCAATGAAAGTCACAAATGCAGATATGATAAATGTCGGGTTGAAAAATTATAACGAAGAAGGCAGTTTTCTGGGCAGTTTATCTAACTGGAACAGCGATCCGTTTTGGAATTTTGATCTTAATAGCTATGAAAAATTTTTGTTCTACATAGGTCCAACAAAAATTTTTAAAAAAGATTTGTTCAAAAATGTTATTTTTAAAGAAGGCATTCGTAATTTACAAGATACCTGCACTTCTTTTCAATTGTCAATAAATGCAAAAAAACCCATAATAATTTCAGAGCGAATATATAATTATAGAGTTCGGAAAACATCAGTATCCCGTTCTAAAAGAAATGCAAAAGAGCAATTAAACGATATTAATAAAATCTACGATGTAATGCTGGAATTTTTGCAAAATACACAAAATATTGAAAAATATGAACATATATTGAAAGAATGGAAACTTAAAATGCTCAAAAGGTACTTACCGTCTGATCTGGAAGGCAAAGAATCGAATGCATTTGAACTTTACTTACAAGAAATAAAAAACATTGCAGATAATGATTTTGATAATAAATTGATAAAAATTCTCCACTATAAGGAGCATTCCAGAATTAAAGAAGAAAGTGCTTCTTATTTAAGCAATTATTATGCAGACAGATATAAATCGAAAAGAAAAAAATTCTTGAAAAAATATTTCAAATACAAATTTTTAAATAGTTTAACTTTTGGAAAAATAAAGAAATACAGGCAGAATCGTAATAAATACGAAAGCTTTTTAAATAGCCCGGAATCTTATATGAGATATAGTTTTAGGGGTGTTGGCGTAAGAATAGAAAATGTTTGCAGTGTATTAAAGACATGTAAGGGCAAGAAAACAGTTATTTATGGAGCAGGAACAAAAGCTGAAAAATTACTAAAATCATTGAATAATCCAATAAGATCTTCTAAAAAATTAAATATTGCAGGAGTTCTTGATATGAATACTAAAAAACAAGAAACAGGTTTTAATGGATGCAAAGTTTATCCTCCCGAAAAAATAAAAGATTTAAATCCGGATTTTTTAATTGTAACTGTATCAGAGCCATATATAGTAAGACCTTTTATAGAAAAATTAGTAGAGACGAACACATTATCTTGCAAAATTCTCTATATTTAAACATCAGAAAGGAAAATTTTATTTAAATGATTTTAATGTATCATCATGTAAATAAAAAAGCTGAAGACACAATAACAGTAGATATATTTAAATTTGCAAAAGATATGTTATCAATATCAGACAAAGAAGTTGTATATTTAGATGATTATGATCCTCTAAATTCAAATCAAGTAGTTATAACTTTTGATGATGGTTATAAAGACGTTTTGCTGTATGCTCTGCCAATTTTAAAAAAATTTAAATATCCTTTTGAAATATTTTTGGTAGGAAATTTTTATAATGGAGCACAAAAAGGAAACATTAATTTTCTAAATAAAGAAGAGCTGGAATACCTTAAAAAACATGGCGGACGATTACAATATCATACAAAATCACATCCTCATTTGGAAGAAATATCTGATTGTGAAAAATTAGAAACGGAAATAAAACCTCCTGAAAATATGCTTCAACTAGACGAAAATGGTTTCAATTACTTTGCTTATCCTTTTTGCACATTCAACAACAAGGTTATTGAAATTACTAAAAAATACTATAAAAGTGCATGCTCGGGAAAAAATCTCGGAGATGACAAGGATAAATATAAGCTGGAACGCTTAAAAGTAGAGAATCATACAATTATTAAAAATACAAAACTTCCTTTTTGTTTAAAATTAACTTGTATAGGGATTATGGGGAAAAATTACCTGTCTAATCTGTTAAATAAAATTTAATCTAAGGCTTTGTGTTATAATAGCATTGAATATGTATCTAGAGAGGATGATAAAATGAATTTAATTGAAGCTGAAAAAGAATTAAAAAATGTACCTTATCTAACCAGAAGACACGCTGAAATATTGCGAAATGTTTTTATAGAGCATAATGTTAAAAATGTATTAGAACTGGGGTTCTCTCAAGGAGCTTCTACATGTTATATGGCTGCTATTTTGGATGAATTGTGCAGCGAAGAAGGTAAAATAACAACAATAGATCGTGAATTGTCAAAAAATAAATTGCCTAATATTGAAACAAATTTGAAAAAATTAAATTTAGAAAAATATGTTGAAATATTTTATGAACACAGATCTTATATCTGGAGATTGCATAAATTTTTGGAAGAGAAACCTCTAAGACAATATGATTTTTGCTATATTGACGGAGAACACGTTTGGGATACAGATGGTTTTGCTTTCTTTCTGGTTGATAGATTATTAAAACCGGGCGGCATTGTAGTTTTTGATGACCTTACCTGGACAATTGCAAGCACTCTAAAATCATATCCTGAACGCAGACCTAAATACGCTCATTTATCTGAAGAAGAAATGGCAACACCTCAAATAGGCAAAGTTTATGACTTATTGGTTTGCGGACATGAAAACTATCATAATTTTAAACTTTTAAATAACAATTACTGGGGATTTGCTCAAAAAAAATCATAAATTTATAAAAACTAATTTGAGTTTATTTAGAGACAGAAAAGCTGTTTAAAGCATATTTTCTGTCTCTAAAATTTCTATTTCAATATCTCTGTCAACTCTGGCATTTGTTATGAAATTTTCTGCAATTTCAGCTTCTTCCGAGCTTATAATCATAAAAAACGGTGACAATATCCAGAAAACAGGCGATGGAATAACATCTAATTTAGAAGTTGATTGTCTTTCAATGGTCTGCATTAAAGGAACTTTTGTGCCATCAACGGCAATAGCATAATCTAAATCAATAACAATTTTTCCTCGTCTTCCAAGAAGAGAAGTCTTTTTGATCTCTGTAATTACACCTTTTGCAACAGAACCTGAGGGAATTAATATTTCTTTTCCCCAATTAACATCATCTTCAACTATAAAATTAACATCCTCTCCTTCTCTGCTAAATCCTGAGGAAACATAACTTGTTGTTTTTAATTTTACCTTCGTGCCATTTTCTAAGATAACTTTTTTAGCATAAACCATCTGAGAACAAGTAAAATTTAACAATACTGCAATTATAAAAGTCGAAAAAGTTTTTTTAAACATCTAAAGCTCCTCAATAACTATCGGAGTTGTGACTTTAATTTCTTTTTCGCCCTGCTCAAAAAATAATGTTATAGCGTCTGTTTTTTTATGTTTTTTAGGCAAAAAAGTATATGTTACATAATTTTCATTCTTAAAAACGATTTCTTTTTTAAGATTATTTTTATTAATATTATTTTTTAAATTGTTATTTTTTTTAAAAGTATCCGTCATTGATAAAGGAACAAACCACCAGCTTAAAACCCCACAGCCGATACCGCCCCAGATAATTGCCCTTAGCCATAAATGACGCTTTGTTTTTTGATATAAGTATGTATTTAAAGGAGCTCTGTAATTTTCTTTTCTGTAATTATAAAACGCTGTTGGTTTAAAACTCAAATTCTCACCAGTATTGTTATAAATTTCAAGTCTTATCGGAATAAATTCCCTTACAAGTTTTTTGTCAATATTTTCAATTACAGCTTCTTTTTTAGACAATTTATATGCTACAATATCAATAGAATTTTTACTGTAACATGGCAGGCATGCAAACATAAAAAACAGACCTAAATAAAGAGAAATAAATTTTTTCATGACAAACTTCCGAAAATCTATTATTATTTTTATATATATTATAAATGAAATAATTATTTTTTGTAAAGAAATTATAAAAATTAAAATTATATGTTATTGTAATTTAAAACAATTTACTTTTATATAGGAAGCAAAAATGGACGAAATTAAATACTGGCTTGGTTTTGCAAAATTAGAATTTTTGGGAAGCACATCAATTTTAAAAATGTATAGTTATTTTAACTCGATAAAAGAAGCATGGCTTTGCTCCAGAAGTGATTTGTATGAAATTGAAGGTTTAAAGCAAAATGTTATTGAGAAATTTTGTCAAGAAAAAAATTCAATTGAATTAAATAAGCTTGAAGATGAAATTAATGAACGAAATATTCAGGTAATAACCGTAAAAGATGAAATTTACCCTGAGTTGTTGAAGCAAATTTATAATTCTCCTGCGGTTTTGTTCGCAAAAGGAAATTTAAATTCTTGCAATCTTGAAAAAACCTTAGCAGTAATCGGCAGCAGAAAATGCAGCCATTATATTCAAGAAATTTTGCCAAAAATAATTGAAGGATTACGAGGAACAGACATTACAATAGTTAGCGGAATGGCTTTAGGCGTTGATACAATAGGACATGAGGGCGCAATAAATAATAATTTGAAAACGATTGCCGTTTTAGGAGGAGGATTTGACCAGATTTATCCATCTAAAAATAAAGGGCTTTTTGAAAAAATTATAAACGGAAACGGTGCGGTTTTATCAGAATATTATCCGACGGAACGGCCTGAAACCTGGAAATTTCCTCATAGAAACAGAATAGTTAGCGGTCTTTCCAAGGGAACTTTAATCGGCGAAGCAAGTCTTAAAAGCGGTGCTTTGATTACGGCAAAATTGGCACTAGAGCAAAATCGTGAATTAATGTGCATTCCGGGACTTGTTACAAACCCTAACACAAAAGGAAATCACTATCTGCTCAAAACCGGAGCCGGCTTAGTCGGTTGTGCAGATGATATTTTAGAGCATATGGGATGGGAAAAAAATGAAGGAAATTTTCAAAATTTTGAAGAAAAAAATTTAAACCTCCTTGACAATGAAGAAAAAATATATCAAACTTTATCACTAGAGCCTTTAAGAATAGATGAAATTTCAAATAAACTGAAATTAAATATCGGAGATACGATGATTTCCTTGACATCTATGGAATTACAAGGCATAATCAAACAGTTACCCGGAGAGAAGTATATAAAAGTATTATAAATATGGCAAAAACAATAACAAAAAAAACAACAAAAAATAAAGAAGAAAAATCACTTGTAATAGTTGAGTCCCCGGCAAAAGCAAAAACAATTAAAAAAATATTGGGCGATTCATTTGAAATAAAAGCAAGTTATGGACATATACGGGATTTTCCAAAGAAAGTTCTGGGATTTGACGTTAATAATAACTTTGAGCCGACTTTTGACGTTATTCCCGAAAAGAAAAAAGTTGTTGATGAATTAAATAAATCAGCTAAAAAAGTTGATAAAATTTATTTGGCTCCCGACCCTGATAGGGAAGGAGAAGCCATTGCATGGCATATTTCAGAGATTTTAAATTTTCCTGAAGATAAAATTTATAGAATAGAATTTAATGAAATTACACAAAATGCCATCAGAAATGCTGTTGAAAACCCTCGTTCCATTGATTTTGACAAAGTTAATGCTCAAAAAACAAGACAAATTCTGGACAGATTGGTCGGATATAAAATTTGTCCTATTTTATGGAAAAAATTAAGCAACTATAAACTTTCTGCAGGTAGGGTTCAAAGTGTTGCAGTTAAATTGATTTGCGAAAGAGAAGCAGAGATAGAAGCATTTAATCCGCAAGAGTACTGGACAATAATTGCTGATTTTGCTAAACAAAAATCAAATTTTGCATTTCAGGCTGAATTAACAAAAGAAAACGGCGAAAAAATCGAAATTAATGACGGTAAAAAAGCAAATGCTATTGTTGATAAATTTTCTCAAAAAGGTGTAGAATTTATTGCAACAAAAACGACAGAAAGAAATACAAAAAGAAATCCGCAAGCTCCATTTATCACAAGTACTCTGCAAAGAGAAGCCAGCAGCAAACTAGGCTATGGTGTTAGCAAAACGATGCAGGTTGCCCAAAAGCTCTACGAAGGTATTGAAATGGGTTCTAGCGGACCAATTGGTCTTATAACATATATGAGAACAGATAGCACCCGTATTTCTGATGAGGCTGCAGGTTTTGCAAAAGAATATATTATTGATAATTTCGGCAAAAAATATTATCCGCAAATCCCAAAAGTTTATGCCAAAAAAGGCAAAAACGTTCAAGATGCTCACGAAGCTATTAGACCAACATATATAGATAAAACTCCTTCGTCAATTAAAGAATATTTGACAAATGACCAATATAAACTTTACAAACTTATTTGGAGCAGATTTATTGCAAGCCAAATGGAAAGCGCTGATGTCAAAAATACTTCTGTTGAAATTGAAGCAGAAGAATATACTTTCAGAGCCGGCACCAGTAAAGTTATGTTTGACGGATTTTTGATAGTTTATGACGATAGAGAAGAAAAACAAGAATCTCAAATTCCTGATATTAAAAAAGGTGATAAATTTAAATTATGCAAAATTGACCCTCAACAGCATTTTACACAACCGCCACCAAGATATTCCGAAGCAAGTTTGGTTAAAACTCTTGAAGATTACGGCATTGGCAGACCAAGCACCTATGCGTCTATTATTACAAAAATTCAGCAAAAAATTTATGTTATAAAAGAAGATAAATCCCTAAAACCTACTGCTTTGGGTAAAGTCGTTAATGAACAGCTTATTAATCATTTTTCTCAAATAATGGATTATAAATTTACGGCAGGTATGGAAACAAAACTTGACGAAATTGCAGAAGAAGGAGCTAATTGGCAAAAAGTTTTAGAAGAATTTTATGAACCATTTATAGAAACCGTAGGACAAGCTGATAAAAATATGGAAAAAGTTGAAATTTTAAGTGATGAAGTTTGTCCAAATTGCGGAAAGCCGATGAAAGTTAAAACTAGCAGATGGGGAAGCCAATTTTTAGGCTGTTCAGGTTATCCCGAGTGTAAAACAATGATTTCTCTGGATAAAGATCAAAAACCTGTTGAACCGCCAAAAGAAACAGATAAAAAATGCCCGAAATGCAATTCTACGATGATGTCTAAGCAAGGACCCTATGGGCAATATTTAGAATGTTCCGATGAAAAATGCAAACATAGAGAAAAAATCATTATAAAAACAGGAGTAAAATGTCCAAATGAAGGGTGTGACGGAGAATTAATTCAACGTAAATCAAGATATGGAAAAGTTTTTTATGGCTGCAATAAATATCCTGACTGTAATTTTGCAATATGGAATGAGCCGACAAGTGAAAAATGCCCTGATTGCGGAGCTTTATTAGTAAAAAAATTCTTAAAACGTGGAAACCAAATTGCTTGTTCTTCTAAAGAATGTAAATATTCAAGACCGATGGAAGAAGAAAATAACGAATCATAAACTTGAGGGTTGAAACAATGATAAAATTGGGACTTTTAGGCTATCCTTTGAGCCATTCTCTTTCCCCTTTAATGCACAAAGCAGCTTTGGCAAAATTGGATATTGAAGGAGAATATAAGTTAATTGAAACTCCTCCGGAGAGGTTATTTGAAATAGTCAAAGAGCTTAAAAAAGGTGGTTATAAAGGAGTAAACGTTACGATTCCTCTTAAAGTGTGGATTATTCCGTTGCTTGATAATGTTGATGATTTCTCAAACCAAGTTGGTGCAGTAAATACAGTATTGGTAACAGATGATAAACAGCTTTATGGCTATAATACAGATGTTTTTGGGTTTATTAATTCTATTCCTCAAAAATCAAGAATCCATTTAAAAGGCAAAAAAGCTGCGATTTTCGGTACAGGTGGAGCTGCAAGGGCAGTAATAATAGGACTTGATAATATTGGCATTAGTGAAATCACTTTTTTTACAAGAAATTTAGAAAATTCAAGTGATTTTGAAAAATTAATCAAAACAAAATTGCCACATATTAAAATAAATTTTATAGAAAATAATTATTTTCCTGATTTAAAAGATATTTCAATTGCAATAAATTGTACTCCATTAGGAATGAGTGGTCATCATCGAGACCAGACACCTGCTGCAAAAAGCTCCATTGATACATTGCCGATCGATGCAATTGTATATGATTTGGTTTACAAACCCAAAGAAACGGTTTTTCTGGAGTACGCAAGAAAAAGAGGATTAATAACGATAAATGGTGTTGAAATGCTTGTTTTGCAGGGTGCAAAGGCATTTGAAATATGGACAGGAAAGCCTGCCCCTATTGATACAATGAGAAAAGCTGTTTTAGAAAATTTATAACTAAAGTATAAATTAAAGCTGAAATATTTATGTCGGTTGCATTTTAGCTCTTATTTAAAAATGTTTTCAAATATATATTTAATTTTTATCATCTATTTGAATGATTTGCTAAAAAAAATTGCATGCTAAATTCATCACATAGTCAGAAGGAGAGTAGACAATGAAAATAGATTTTAGTAGTAAAAACATTAGTGTTTTTAAGTGGAACACGCCGCAAAAAACATCTCATCAAAATCCATTTTTACCAAATTTTAAAGGTGAATTGAAAACAGATGTTTTTCAAAAAGCTGAACAAAACAGCGCACTATCTACGAAAGATAGTATTCAAAATTCTTTAAATTCAATTAAAGAATCAATGAATAAGACTTTTGCCCCGGTCGTTTCTTTTGCCGGTAAGATCGGTAATAGAGCAAATGATTTATGGCAAAAAGCAAATTCTGTAAACATTGAGAAAATTAGTTTTACAGGTCTTTTCAAAAAGAATAATGAAGTTCAAAATTTAATGAACAAACCTGTAAATGAATTATCAGAAATGCTTGAATCTAAACTCAGCACATTAGAAGCATAAAGGACTGACCAATGAGAGAAGTAAAAAACATTATAGAGGCTTTAGGTAAACATTCTGACAATGAAGCCGTTGCTGTTTTAGAAAAATTGGGAACAAACAGCAAAAGTGAAGAAGTCAGGTTATCTACCGCAAGAGCTTTAGTTCAAAGAAACACTCATGAATCCCTCAAAATCGTTCTTATGAACGAAGGAAAAGGCATTAATGATATGAATTCTCAAGTGTTTGAAGAAACTATTAATGAAATTTTGAAACTTGAAGATAAAACCGAAGTTATGAAAATTTTAGAAGATACGATTAAACTTAATTCAAACGAACAGATTAGAAATAAAGCTTCTCAAGTAAAACTTGTTTTATCGGCTTCTGAATAAATTATTTAAAATAGCAAAAAGAATCTTGCTGTAACAGCAAGATTCTTTTTGTCGTTTTATTTAATGAAAACAAAGGGAAAATCTGATTTTTTGGAAAATCAAAATGATTCAGTAAGCTTACTTATGATGTTTTTTTACAACGCCACGTTTGCTGGATAAAACAAATTCAACAAGATTATCAACAAATTCATTGCCGATGATTTCTTCCTTAACTTTTTCAACTCCTTGATGAGTGTTATATTCAGAAAACCAAATATAATTATAAGCTTTTTTTAATTCATTTCGCTGTTCAACAGTTAGTCCTCTGCGTTTTAAACCAATTGAATTGATTGTTACAACTTCAGATGGCGCTCCTGCTGTTTTAGAATATGGAGGAATATCTTGCCTTGCTCCTGACATTCCGCTCATTATAGACATTTCGCCGATCCTGCAATTTTGATGAACAACAGACATTCCGCCGATAAAAGCAAATGAACCGACTTCTACATGTCCGCCAAGTGTAGCAAGGTTAGCTAAAATAGCATTATCATAAACTCTACAGTTATGTCCGACGTGAGAGCTGGTCATCAAAAGGCAATTATCCCCTACTATTGTTGAATTTCCTTCTCCGGAAGCTCTATTAACCGTTACATATTCTCTTATTTGACAGTTTTTGCCAATAATTGACAGGGTAGGCTCTTGTTTGTAACCTAAGTCCTGAGGGGCAGTCCCAATGCTTGCACCACAAGAAATTACCGTTCCATCACCGATTCGACAATGTTCAAGATATACATTCGGATAAATTTTAACATTTTCGCCGATTACGACATTCTCTCCGATAATGACGTTTGGCATTATTATTACGCTTTGTGCTATTTTGGCTGAACTGTCAATTACAGCCGATTTGTGAATAGAAGTCATATTTTTGCCTCAATTATTGCATTGCAACCATTAATTCTGCTTTTACTGCCAGTTGTCCGTCAACTTCAGCTCTACATTGAACTTTAGCAATAGGTCCTTTTAGTTGAACCATTTCTGAGTACATTTCTAATTTATCTCCGGGGCGAACCACTCTTTTAAACCTGACATTGTCAATTCCTGCAAATAAGCCTAATTTGCCATCATATTCAGGTAAACATTTTAAAATATGGATACTAAGTTGAGCCAAAGCTTCAATTTGTAAAACTCCGGGCATCACAGGATTATTAGGGAAATGTCCCTGAAAAAAAGGCTCGTTTATTGTTACATTTTTGTATCCTTTTACAGACTTACCCGGTATTAATTCAGTAATTCTGTCTATAAGCAGGAAAGGATAACGATGGGGTATTGTGTCCATTATTTCCGTAACATTCATTGAAATTGGTTCTTGAATAGCATTATCACTCATTTTTTTCTCCTAATCTTCATGTAAATATTTTTTTATTTTTTTTGCAAAATCGACATGAGAAGCATGTCCTGCTTCTTTTGCAATCATATGTGCATTAAAGTTTAACGGATTCAAGCCTGTTAAACTTAAATCTCCTATTAAATCAAGAATTTTATGCTTTATTGGCTCTAAATCGGAACGCAAATAAGTTGTATAGCCATTATCTGTCAATCCCAGAGTATTATCAATAGAAACACCCTTGGCAAGCCCTGCTGCTTGAATTTTTTCCAAATCTTTTAAATATCCAAACGTCCTAGCTTCAATAATTTCAGCTGATTTTTCAGCATTATCGAAAGAAAACCACTTATTTTGCAAATCAGAATGATTAAAATCAACAATATATGTGATTTTAAAGTCATCAGCCGGAATTAGCGCTATTGAAGAATTTGAATTTTCTAGAAATATCGGTTCATTAAACTCAGTTTTTTCTTCTGAAAGACTTGTTATACCTGCATTTTTAAAAGATTCTACCCAAACTTTTGAACTTCCGTCAAAAATTGGCAATTCAGCCCCTTCAAGACAGACATCTAAACTATTGATGTTACAAAACGAACAAGCAGCCATAAAATGTTCAACCAAGATGATTTTAGCAGTATCATTGCCTAATACAACACAATTTTGGGTAGAAATAACATTTTCTGCTGAAGCCAAAATTTCCTGATTAGCTGTAAAAAATCTTATTCCCTTTTGTTCAGAAGGAAAAATAGTTAATTTGCTTTCGCTTCCGCTCATTAAGCCTGTTCCGGATAGTTGTATATTTTTTTTCAAAGTAGCCATTTTATTTTCTGATTTTCTTTAATTCTTCTAATTCTTCTTTTAAAATTTTTACTTCTTTTAAAAGATTTTCAACTGATTTTATATTTTTTGTTTGTTTAACAAATTCTCTTCTTGGAACTGCCGGATAGCCCATAATAATGCTTTTTTCGGGAAAACTTTTACTTACACCTGCTTGAGCCATAACAATGGAATCAGAGCCAATATTAATATGATCTGCCAAGCCGACTTGACCGGCAAGAACGACTCTATCCCCTACTTTACAACTTCCGGCGATGCCGACCTGAGATATAACCAGACAACCTTCACCGATATTGCAATTATGAGCAATCATTACTAAATTATCAATTTTAGTACCTTTTCCGATGATGGTATTTTCTATTGTACCTCTATCAATGGTAGCATTTGCACCAATTTCAACATCATCTTTTATTTCAACAGAACCGATTGAAGGTATTTTATAAATTTTTTGTTCTTGTTTTTCTTCAATTTGTCCTTGTTCTTTAGCTATTTCAACGTTACTGGGGTTTTCAGTAACAAAACTAAAGCCGTCTGCACCAATACTTGCGCCATGATGAATAATTACATTATTTCCTATTGAAACAAAATCTCCTATGCAAACATTCGGGTAAAATAAACAGTTATGACCAATTTGAGTTTTTTTACCTATATAAACATTGGCAAGAATTTTGGCATTATCCCCAATTTGGGCTTCTCTGCCAATAACAGCACCGGGTCCGATTGAAACGTTTTGACCCAATTTAGCATCAGGATGAACAACGGCAGTCGGATGAATTCCGGTAGGAGCATCCGGAGCTTCATAAAACAGATGCAAAAGCTTCATCATTGCCAAGCGAGGGCGCTCAACTTCGATTGTAGTTATATGATCTAAAGACACACCAATAGGAACCATTGCTGCTTTTGCTCTGGTAATGGTAAGATTTTCAATTTCTTCTTCCGATAAAGCTAACGCTAAAGTATTTTCATCGGCTAATTTTGGAGGAAGCAATTTTTTAATTTCTATACTTCCGTCTCCGCTAAGAATTCCGCCGACTATTTCTTGTATTTGGTTTATAGTGTACTTTCTATCCAAAACTGTTTTCCCTCTTTGTTTTAATTCCATAAAGTTTTATTTTATGATTAAAATGGAAAATACACAAGATTTTTTATATAATCTTTAGATAAAAGGTGTGAAAAATCTCTAGCAATAAGGTCTTTTTGGTGCTAAAGTTAATGTTAAACAAATTAATATTTTAGGAGATAATTTTATGAAATCATTGGTTAAAACAAAAATAATAGCAACGTTAGGACCTGGCACCGGCACAGAAGAAAGCATTAAAAAACTGATTAAAGCAGGGGCAAAAATATTCAGGCTTAATTCATCCCACGGAACTCCCGAAGATCATAAACAAAAAATTGAAATTATAAGAAAAATTTCAAATGAGCTAAATCTAAATATATGTATATTATTAGATTTACAAGGTCCAAAAATCAGAGTAGGCACTATTCATGAACCATTAAATTTAGAAAATGGTCAAAGTATAACATTAATGCCGATGAAAGAGCAGGATGCAGATAAAAGTATCATTCCCGTTGATTATAAAGGAATTGTTCAGGATGTAAGACCCGGAGATAAAGTTTTGCTCGATGATGGAAAAATTACACTGGTAATTATTTCAAAAACCGAAAAATCTGTAAAAGCAAAAGTTATTCATGGCGGAGTTTTAACTTCCAAAAAAGGGTTAAACATCCCGGGTGCCACATCAAGTATTACGGCTGTAACGCCTAAAGATGTTGAATATATTAAATTTGCTATTGAGAACGATGTTGATTATTTAGCCCTTTCTTTTGTCAGGAATAAAGAAGATATTTTAACAACAAAAAGGTATGTAAAGCAGTTTGGGGGAGATATCCCGATAATTGCAAAGATAGAAAAGCCACAGGCATTGCAAAATCTTGATGAAATCATTGAAGTTTCAGACGGAGCAATGGTTGCAAGAGGTGATTTGGGTATAGAAATTTCTCCTGAGAAAGTTCCTATTGTTCAAAAACAAATTATTGAGAAAGTAAATAAGCTCAGAAAACCTATTATAGTTGCAACACAAATGTTAGAATCAATGATAACGCAACCTATTCCTACAAGAGCTGAGGCAAGTGATGTTGCAAATGCTATTATAGATGGAACAGATGCAGTTATGTTGTCAGGCGAAACTGCAGTAGGGCAGTTTCCCGTTGAATCAATCAGAATGATGCAGTCAATTGCCCAAAATGTTGAATGTAGCAATATTTATAAAAAAGCCTTATTGTTTGAAGATATTTGCACAATAAGCGAAGATCATACTCAAGCCATTGCATCAGCGATTATTAAAATGGCAAAAGATGTCAAAGTCGATGCTATTATTGCTTTTACGAGAACAGGTGCAAGTGCATTTCTTTTGTCAAAAGAAAAACCGTCTATTCCTATTATTGCAATATCTGACAGTGAAAAGGTTTGCAGAAGATTAAATCTTCTTTGGGGTGTATTCCCTGTATTTATGAGCTATAAAGATACACTTTCACGAGAAGAAGTGCAAATTTGCGATGAAATGCTTATAAACAAAACTTTCTTAAAAGAAGAATCAAAAGTCGTAATTACAGGCGGCTTGCCATTCTTAGGCTTTGAAAGAACAAACTTTATAAGACTGCATAAAATCGGATTTAAAGGCGACAGCAGCCATTGTCTGTAATTTATTACGAAGCAAAAAGCCCTGCAATATAGCCTGTAGACCAACACATTTGCAGGTTAAAACCACCTGTTAATCCGTCAATATTTAAAACTTCTCCGCAAAAATACAAATTTTTGCAAAGTTTTGATTCCATGGTTTTTGAATTAATTTCTTTTAATTCAACTCCACCTGCTGTAACTATTTCACCCTTATCATCAGTTGAAATAACTTTTAGCCGGGCATTTATAAGCATATTTGCTATGATTTTTCTTTCCTGTTTTGAAATATAAGAAGATTTTTTCTCAATATCAATATTATTCTTAGTTAAAAGAAAATTAGCTAAATTTTTCGGAATATAAGAAGAAATAATGTTCAAAATACTTTTTTTAGGCGAATTTTCTAAATCTTTTTGCAAAATTTTATCAATTTCATCAAGATTTTTTTGAACAAAATTAATATTCAATATTAAAGGATTTTCCTTGCTAAATTTTAAAAATGCTCCGAAAGACGAGATTTTATGAGCAATTGGACCTGATATTCCTTTATGAGTATAAATAAAATCTCCTTTAAAATCATTTATTTTTTTATTCTGAAAAAATATCTCAACACTTGCATTTTGAATGCTTATACCTGCAATATTTTCATCAAAATCTTGTATAATTAAACCTGTTAAGGATGGTTTTAGTTCGGAAATCTTGTGCCCCAGACTTTTTGCACAATTATAACCGCTCGAATCCCTTTTTAAGAAACCTCCGGTTGCAATAATAACCGCATCATATTTAGAAATCTGATTTTTTTGATAAAGCAAAAATCCATTATTTTGCAGAGTAATTTTTTCGACTTTAACATTGGAAAAAATGTTGATATTTAAGTCTTTTGAGGTTTTTAACAATAAATCCCGAACTTCTTTTGCTAAATTTGATTTTGGAAAAATTCGATTATCATCTTGGGTATAATACCTCAAACCCTTAACCGAAAACCATTCTAGAGTTTCTTTTACGCCAAAACGGCTAAAAACCGAATATAAAAATTTTTCACCTCTGGGATAAAATTTAGCTAATTCTTTAAAATCATAAATTTCGTTGGAAAAATTGCAGCGTCCGCCACCCGTGTATAAAATTGTTTTAAGCGGATTTTCTTTTTCATAAATATCTATAATTACAGGATTTTTAGCATTTTCTTTTGCGGATATTGCTGCCATAAATCCCGCAGGACCGCCGCCTATTACGGCTATTTTTTTCATCAAAATCCCTTTGGTCTTGTGCCATAAAGATAAACAGATTCAACTTCTTCCAGATCACAGTGTATTTGTTCAATTGATTTATTTAGAACAGGATGAATCAAATCAGGATTAATTTCTAACATTGGTACAAGAGCAAACGATCTTTTTTCAAATAGAGGATGCGGAATTGTTAAATTTTTATCAGAAATCACTTGATTGTCATATAACAAAATATCAATATCAATGCATCTTGGACCCCATCTTGGAAAATCGTCACTACGATTGCGTCCTAATTTATTTTCAATATTTATGCACTTATTCAAAAGTTCGTTTGGATTTAAAATCGTTTCAATTTCAAGAACAGCATTTACAAACCATTCTTGATTTTTAAATCCATAAGGTTCTGTTTCATAAAAACTAGAGGCTTTTAATACTTTAATGCCCTCAATATCATTCAATAAAATATGTGATTGCTGTATATAGCCTATTTTATCTCCCAAATTTGAACCCAGGCATAAGTATGCAATGCTCATTTTACTCCCTTTAATTAAATATTGTTTAAAACAATTTTACTCTAAAATTTTCAATTTGAAAATAGTACAAAATTAATTATGTTAAAAAATTGCTCAAAACAAAACAATTATATATAATAAAATCAGTCGTAAAGGAACTTGTAATTTTGTTAAAAAAATATTCAAATTTTCATACTGCTCAACAACTTGTTGAATTTGTAATGGTTTTGCCGATTATTGTAACAGCAATAATGATTATTATTGAAATAGGATTTACTCTAAATGCCAGAATGACACTTTCCGAATCTGTTAAAATGAGCTTAACCAAGCTGAATCAGCTATATATGCAGGCATCTGTTGATGAGACAACCAAAATCGGCAATATTGAATCCGAATTAGAGAATTTTATAAAAGACTATTTTGATGATCATAATTTACCAAATTCTGATACTATTCAGGTAAATATTACAAAAATTTCGGGCAGCAACACATCTTTAATAACTGCTGTTTATCAATATTCACCGGCATTTACATTGCCAAATATATTAGGAAGTAGGCTTATTCCGGAATATTACACTCTTTCAAGTGCTCAATCTATTAATACAGTACTATTAGAGGAAAATAATTTTTCTTCAACGTTGAGTACAAAGGATTTATCTTCTTTTGGAAAAAGCACAACTTCCTATGATCCAAGAACAAGTTTGATAAAAAACACTAATATAAGCGGAATAGCTCCAACTGAAATTAAAAAACACATTGCTTTTTTAGTAGGTTTTATTTCGAATTATGATTATGCCAAACTTGTTAACTGGTACGGACAGGATTTGTTGCCGCCAAATTTAAGAATAAACATTGATACAGGTTATTTGGAAGTTAAAAGCCCTTATTTTAATTCAGGAAACTGGTTAGACACAAAAATTCCATATACCCATGTATTGACAAGTTTAGGCTTTTCTCAAGCTATATATGCAAAAATGGATGATTTATCAAATTGGCCGTCAACAAAATTAGACTTAACCAGCTCTAATTCTTCCGAAAATCTTGGAATAAAATGGTGCAATCAGCCCGGTTACGGTGATTGTGACGATGATATAAGTGACAGCGAAATTGACAACTTAAATAAAAGAGGCTTAAGTTTTTTATTCGGTTCTTTAGCAAAAGGTTATGGAAGTTTAGATAATATAACACTGTTAAATACAGGGAGTATTACTAAT
>JAQUYY010000185.1 GCA_028691575.1 Candidatus Gastranaerophilales bacterium | reverse complement strand
GAGTTTTCGCAAATCAAATCCCCGAAAACATGATGAACACATGGGTTGCATGGTTTAAACTCTTGATATTCTTTTGTATCAAGAGTTATAATGTTATTTGTATTAAAATTATAATGCTGTTTTGAATCTTAAATTTATCAAAATAAAAAGACGGCTTTTGCCGTCTTTACTTTTATTTATTATCCCCTATTATCCCCCTAAGATTGGTTTTTGCCAATCTCATATCCTCGTTAATTGTCCTCTGCCCGAATGGACTTCAATCAAACATATTTTGGAATGATTGGTGCCCTATTGGTGAAGCCTTGCTTCTCTTGAAATACTCGGCGATAAACGGCGTTTCGTTTGCCTGCTTCGGGTCACGCCCCGAATCCGCAAACTTCAGCCTCTGCCGAGATTTCGCTAGTCTAGTAGCGCCTCTAAAATTGATGCGTGCTTGTTTGCCAGTACGTTTTCTTTTACTCTTGCTTTGTTGATGTACGTTCTCAATGCTTCTCTGATAAGTTCGCTTCTTGAACGCTGTTCTGTTTCTGCAACCTTATCGATGTTTGTTAAAAATTCTTCCGGCATTGAAATTAATACTCTTGCCATGATTCTCTCCTTTGTTGTTATGTGTATGCCTAATTCTCTCTGTGGTACCTGTGGTATTTAATCCTCTCTCTCATAATTTATTAAAAACACTCGAGTATGAAAAATTGCTATATTGAGTATATATTATCGCAATGTTTCTTAATATATTGACGAAAAGTTAGCTTAGTAAAAATTTTAGCTTTTGCCGAAAAACTATTTTGCAATTTTTGGCATAGAAATTGGTGGGGGCTGAATGTATAGAGGTTTTAAATTTGTATAATTATATTGATTTAAATCTGTATTCAATGCTTTTTGAGTTAATTTAGCCAAATTAATTCCCAAATCATAATTTTTTTCAAAAAAATTATCATATACAATATCTTGCTCCGTAAGCATTTTTGCCATTCTATCATCACTTATTACATAAAAATCTTGTTCTTTAGCAAGCTCAAACGCTTTTTCATATTCTAATGCATAAGGTTGTTGAATAGTTTTTCCATCCGGTTCAAAAATTCCTGTATAAGCCTTGTTTTTCCTTGCATCCATGAGGCAAAGCGTATTTTTATCAGATTTATTTATCAAAGATAAAATTTGTAGTGAAGAAATGCCGACAACGGGAATATTCAAGGCTTGTCCCATAACTTTTGCAACGGTCAGACCTGCTCTAATTCCTGTAAAACTGCCGGGACCAATATTTACGCCTAATGCATTAATATCTTGCATAGACATTTTATTTTTTTGTAAAATTTCAACTATCATAGGAATTAAAAAAGCTGAATGATACTTATCTTCAGTCGTTTCAATAATTTTAGAGCAAATAATATTGTTATTATTGCTCAAAGTTATATACATTGAATTTAGTGCTGTATCAAAGGTTAAAATATGCATGTATCAAGACTTTCCAGTAATTTTTCATATTTTTGTCCAAACGAAGTAAAAATAAATTCCCTTTTATTTTCATCAATATAATTTATTCTTACTTCCATTCTATCATCGGGAAGCTGGTTGTCCGAAAATTCAGCCCATTCAATGAACACAGCCGAATTTTCATTTTCTGTATATTCTTTTAATTCATCAATTATTGAATTTACGCCCTCTTTTTCTAAACGATACAAATCAAAATGATAAAAATGAACATCTCCTGAGTGATATTCGTTTAAAATTACAAAACTCGGGCTTGTTACTTTTTCTTGAATATTCAAAAACTTTGCAACAAATTTTGTAAAAGCAGTCTTGCCTGCTCCTACATCACCATACAAACAAAAAAGTCCGCCACAATCCTTGATTTTATCAGCAATTGTTGATGCAAGTTTTTCTGTTTCTTCTAAATTATTTACCTTTACTGACTTCATTTTTTAATTGAACTCTGCTAAATTTAACCGATTTTTTTCTTTTTTAAGCTCTTCGACAGTCCATGCAGGAACAAGATTTTTGCCTAAAGCCATTTGCCCGCTAGGAGATGGGGCATGGAAATCCGAACCGCCAGTTATGATTAAGCCATATTCTTCTGCCATACTTGAATAATATTCAACCATTGCAGGAGAATGCTTCCTATGATAAGCTTCTATTCCTCTTAATCCACAATTTATAAGATCTTTTATCAGCTCCTCACCGTTTTCAATGCTATAAGGGTGTGCAACAACAGCAATACCATCGCATTCATAAATAATTTCAACAGCTTCATGTGGAGATACGGTTTTTCTTTGTACATAAGTCGGGGCTTCATTAACGATATACTGATTATAAGCCTTTATAATACTGTCTGTACCTCCTGCCGTTACAATTGATTTGGCAATATGAGGTCGTCCGATACTTCCACCTTCTGCAACTAACGATTTTATGTCTTCAAATTTAATGTTAATTCCGGCTTTTTGAAGTCTCTCAACAATTTTTACAGTTTGATCAAGTCTTGCGTGCTGCTGATATTTTAGCATATCCTGAAATTCTTTTTTTGAAGAATCCATATAATATCCAAGCACATGAACTTCTGTATTTTCCCATACTGTATTGATTTCAATACCGGGAATAACATCTATTACTGTCTTATTAAGTTCTTTAGCCTTTTTTTCAGCATAAATTTTAGCAATGTCATAAGCCAAAATATTGTCATGATCTGTTATTGATATAGCACCAATATCTATCTGGTAAGCAGCATCAATAATCTGCTCCGGCGACATTACGCCATCCGAGAAGATACTGTGCACATGCAGGTCAACATTCACTTTTTCTCATCCTTTCATCTCTTATTATCCTCACTAAAATCTTTAAAATACTTAATTCTTTCAATAAATTCTGATTTGCCGGTATCAATATTTACAACAATTCTAACCCCATTTAATTCAGTTTTTTCAATAGGAGCAACATCAAACCTTTCGGGCAAAGATGTTTTTAAACGTTTTAGTGAACTGTCTATATCCATACCGATAACACCCTCTGCTGCACCACAAAAACCGGCATCAGAAATATATGCGCATCCGTTTTTTAAAATTTTTTCATCTGCTGTTTGAACATGAGTATGAGTTCCAATAACAGCACTTAGTCCCAAATTATCTGCAAAATAGCCATATGAAATCTTTTCTGCAGTTGCTTCTGCATGAAAATCTAAAATTATAATATCTGATTTCTGTTTCAATTTTGGCATTTCTTCTTCTAATAGTGTCCACGGATTTTCAATAGGATTCATAAAAACACGTCCTAATACATTTATAACACATATTGAAGCACCGTTAATTTTAAAAAGCTCATAACCTTTACCGGGTACAGATTTAGGGTAATTAAAAGGTCTAATAAGTTTACGAGCATTATCAATATATTCAAAAACATCCTTCCTGTCCCAAATATGATTTCCCGATGTAAATGCATCAATACCTGCTTGAATTAATTCATTGTAATTTTTTTCGGTCAAACCAAAACCATGAGAAGCGTTTTCAACATTAGCAATGACAAAATCAGGCATATTACCTGATTTTGCATGTTCAAAATTATCAGATCCGTATTTTATTTCATTGTTCTTTATTTTATCCAGATAATCCTTAACAATGATTCTACCCGGTTTTCCAACAATATCTCCTAAAAAAAGTATGTCTATGTAATCATTCATTTATTTGGCTACTTCAGTCATTCTCATTTCTCTAACAACGGTAACTCTGATTTGACCGGGATAATCAAGCTCATCTTCAATACGTTTTGCAATATCTCGAGCTAATTTGCCTGCCGCTACATCGTCAAATACTGTTGGCTGAACAAGAACTCTAACTTCTCTTCCTGCTTGCACCGCAAAAGAACATTTAATTCCTTCGTAGCTGGTTGCAATTTCTTCAAGTTTTTGAATTCTTTTTACATATATTTCTAAAGTATCACGTCTTGCTCCGGGTCTTCCTGCACTCATTGCATCGGCTATTTTAATAAGAACAGCTTCTACTGAATTTGCAGCAACATCGTCATGGTGAGCTTCAATTGCATGAATAATTTCTTCGGATTCTCCAAATCTTCTTGCAAATTCTACACCAAGCTCAATATGAGTGCCGTCTTGAGTTTGATCTAAAGCTTTACCAATATCATGCAATAAACCTGCACGTTTTGCTACTTTTACATTAGCTCCAACTTCTGCTGCAAGCATACCGGCTAAATGCCCAACTTCAATCGAATGATTCAAAACATTTTGACCGTAACTTGTTCTG
>JAQUYY010000184.1 GCA_028691575.1 Candidatus Gastranaerophilales bacterium | reverse complement strand
TTGCCAAAGTCAAATTAGGTCTTCTTTGGGTCGGATCATCCTGTGGAAGAGGCTTATAAGTGATTTTCGAATTACTGTTTGTAAGGTTAATAATTATTTTAGCAAAATCAATAATAGGCGTCTCAACATTATTACCTAAGTTAACGGGACCAATAAAATTTTGAGTGTTTTCCATCATTTTTATTGCACCGTCTACCAGATCGTCAACATAGCAAAATGACCTTGTTTGAGAACCATCGCCATAAACCGTAATATCATTACCTTTTAAGGCTTGTACAATAAAGTTGCTGACGACTCTTCCGTCATTTTCAGCCATTCTGGGACCGTATGTATTAAAAATTCTTATTATTCTAATATCAACACCGTTTTGTCTATGATAGTCCATCATTAACGTTTCAGCTACACGTTTTCCCTCATCATAACAACTTCTAATGCCAATAGGATTAACATTTCCCCAATAAGTTTCTCTTTTAGGGTGTTCCATCGGATCTCCATAAACTTCTGAAGTCGATGCCTGCAAAATTCTTGATTTTGTTCTTTTTGCCAACCCTAACATATTTGTAACACCAAGAACGCTCGTTTTTATTGTTTTTATGGCATTATACTGATAATGCACGGGAGATGCCGGACATGCCATATTATAAATCCTATCAACTTCTGCCAAATAAGACTTCGTAATATCATGTCTTACAAGCTCAAAATTTTTATTATCCATTAAATGATAAATATTTTCTTTTGAGCCTGTAAAAAAATTATCCAGACAAATTACCTGGCTGCCTTGATTTAAAAGTCTTTCGCATAGGTGACTACCGATAAAACCTGCACCACCTGTAACTAAAATACGCTTCATCTTATTTTCCTAATTAATCCCATAATTAAAAATTATAGGCTAAAGACGTATTTAAATCAATAAAAAGACCTTTGGCGAAATATTTCATATATTATAATTCCGGCTGAAATACTCAAATTTAGCGACTCAACATTTTCTCTCATTGGTATTTTTACAAACATATCAGTATCTTTTGCCAATTCTTCGCTTATTCCGTCGGATTCAGAGCCAAATAATAATATTGATGGTTGCTTAAAATCTATTTCATAAATATTTTTACTTTCAGCACCTTCTTTTAGTGTGGTTGCATAAATTTTAAAATCTTTATTTTTATTCAAAATTTCTTTTTTAAAATCAACCAAATCCAGTTTTATAATTGGAATTTTCCACAAATTTGCACTGGACGAGCGAACAGTTTTAGGATTATAAATATCAACGGTATCACCGATTAAAATAACCCCCGAAATGTTTGCTGCTGCGGATGTTCTAATTATTGTACCCAAATTACCTGCATCTTTTATGTTTTCTAAAACAACTATCGCAGGATTTTTTTTATTTAAAATTTCATTCAAAGTATATTTTGGCTGAATCGCTGTTGCAATAATATTTACAGGAGTATCAGTGGAAGACATTTTTTTCATTACCTGCTCTGATACTTTATAAATTTTATTCTCATCAAATTTTGGCAATATTTTATCAAATTTTTCGTCAATAAAAATGTTTTCAACACAAAGACGGCTATCTAAAGCCTCTTTGACATTCTTATATCCCTCAATAACAAACATACCGTCTTCATTGCGGTATTTTTTTTGCTTATAAGAGGCAACTTTTTTGATTAAATTATTTTGAACACTACTAATTTCTTGCATAAAGCTATTTTACCATGCTTTTTGCAAGAAAAAAGAGTATTTTCCCTAAAGTTCAAATATGGAAAATCATCGGACAATTATTTTTTCCAAAATAATGAGCCCAGACCAATAATGGTCATACCAATTCCTAAAATAGCCATTATTCCTGATGCCGGTCTTTGTTTTACACGATAACGAGCATTTTTTATACCTTCATTGCTTTCAACAACCTCTATAAATTCGCCCCATCGCTTACCTGCGTTATCAATTCCACTGTTTATAACTTTTCTTAATTTATCTTTATCTTGAAAAAAATATTCTGTTCTTTTTTTCTTTAGTAACATATTAAACACCTCCATCGCAAACAATTTGAATTTTATAGTAAAGGCGTTCTGAATTTTATATATGCCCCAATCGGCTAAAATTAATTTGTTCAAAAGAACAACTTAAAAGGTAATTTTTTAGCCTTTTACTACTTTAAATTATCCAATTCCTGTTTTGCTTCGTAATAATTAGGACGAATTTCAATTGCTTTTTTAAAATTGTTTCTTGCTGATGTATAGTTTTCGTTTTTCTTTGCAATTAAACCTGTAAGATAATAATATTGAGGAATTTGGCTATTTATATGCTGCAATGGAATCAAATAAGATTTTGCAAGAAAATAATTATCATTAGAAATTTCTATTTCAGCTAATTTTAGCCAACTATTAAAATAATCAGGATTAATTGACAATGTTTTTTTCAACAAATTAATCGCAATTTCCTTGTTATCATCCTGTAAATTAATCAGAGCCAACTCATAATTGGCTTTTAAGTTTGTTTCATCAAGTTTTAAAATTTCAAGATACGTTTCATAAGCATCTTTTTCATAAGATAAAATCTGATAAGTTTTTGCAATGTTTAATAAAATTTCAACTGAATTTTTATCATATTTTAAAGCATTTTTATATCCATTTAAAGCCTTATTATATTCACCTTTTAGCATATCCAGATTGGCAATGCCTCTAATTGATTTCTTGTTTCTTTTATTAAATTTCAATGAATTTTCATAATTTTCCAAAGCAGAATCAAAATCATTTAATTTATAGCTGATGTCTCCTTTAAATGCGTATAAATCAGAATTTTCAGGGAATTTTTCCTGTATTTTATTCAAAATTAATTTGCATTCGGAAAAATCACCGTTTAGAGCATAATATTTTGCTAAATAATACATTGAATCAAATTCATTTCTATCCTTGGATTTTATCCAGAATAATTCTTTTTTAAGCTCTTTTTCAAAATAACTGTCGCAAATTTTTTGATTTTCCAGATATTCCAGAATTTTTTGTGCTGTTTTATATTCTTTAAATTCTATCAAAACCTTTGCTATTTCAAGTTTATAAGTTTGGTTTTCAGGATTCGTTTTTATAGCCGTTTTTAAATACTCAAAGGCTTTTTTATAATCTTTTTGCTCAATATACGCTTTTGCATATAAATAGTTGGCATAATCATTTTTTTCAAAGGCTTTTTGGTTTTCATTTAATAAATTAATAGCTTTGTCGGCATTTTTTTCAAAATTGATTGTGCTAAGGACTTTTGCCAGAGTTTTTTCTGGCTTATCATCGATAGCTTTAGGATAATACAAATCTTTTATTGTCTGAATTTGAATTGTCCATATATCTTTGTCATAGGTCTTTTCCAAAATTTTATCTGACATTGAAAACAACCCCAATGAAGCCATTTTTCTGGCAAATTGAATATCTGCGTAAGTATCGTTAAATTTGATTAAATTTATTGCTTGCGAAAAATTTTCAATTGCAGCTTCAATATTTCCTTGCGAAAATTCGAAAAAACCGCTTCTTGTATAATCTTCCTGCTTTTTAGTGCTTATTACAAACTCTTTTACATTATCAGGATTGCCTGAAAGATTGACTTTATGGGAAAAATCTTCAGTTCCGCCAAGTAAACTTAAAAAATTAAAGGCTTGATTTTGCCCGATAACATTAGATTTTTCACTAGCTTTAGATGAATTTATAATTTTTATTTTTATTTTCGACAAACTGTTTAAAACACTCAAACTCAAGTCTGCTCTGTCTGACAAGTCATTTAAGGGAGTTTCTGTCATTGATAAATGCAATGGCGAAAATGTTTTTTCATCAAATGACGGATCCAAGTAAATCCATTGCCCCACATAGGCTTTAACCCACATATGATAACTAAACGCATTAAACGGCTCTGCTGAATACATCAATCCGCCAACTGCTTGGCATGGGATTTCTGATGCCCTTAAAAGTGCCATTAAAAGCACGGCATGCTCTGAGCAATCACCTTTTTTTGTTTTTAAAACTTCTCTGGAGTTAGCAAAATTAACGCTAAAAGATTTATCGTTAATATTTTCATAAACCCATTTTTCAAGGGCTTTTGCTGTATTATACAAATTATCCTGTTTTAATTTTTGCGCAACTTTTTTAATTTCTTCATCATCGGAAGTTATGAAAGGACCTGATTTTAAAAATTCCGAATATTTGTTTCCAATTTTTGTATTTTTAATTAAATTTTCATAATTTTCACGTTTGGTTTTTATGTAAGCAATATCATTTTTAACCTGT
>JAQUYY010000183.1 GCA_028691575.1 Candidatus Gastranaerophilales bacterium | reverse complement strand
CAAGAAGGATGTAAAATATGAAAAAAATAATAGCTTTTTTGGTATGTTTTTTGTTAACGACAAATGATATATACGCTCAAAATAATTATGAAGCAATCCAACTTGCTGTTGAAAAATATAAAGAGCAAAATTATATTGGTTGTATGCAAGATATGACGGATATTTTAGAGTATGATCCGTCAAATATCCTTGCGCACTATTATTTAGCTATTTCTTTAGTAAAAATAGGTGATTCTGCAAAGGCTATTGAAGAATACAAAGCTGTTATCAATTTAAATACAAGCGGATATCTTTCTGCATATTCAAGAAAAGGTATTGTATGTTTGGAAACACCTGATAAATGTAAAGAAAAAACTGCCGGAATCGGCGATATAAGTAAGTCTGTTACTGATAAAGTTGATAAAATGATGCAAATCCAAAATTTAGAAAAAGTTAAAGGCATCATTAATCAAGAAAAAGATGTTGATACCGAAACACTTGAAAAATTAGAAGAATTCCCGGCTATTCAGCAAGAAGAAGAACCAACAGAAGAAGAAATACAAAATGCAATGAAACTTCTGAAAAAAGCAGGTATCAATAACCCTGCATATAATTATGAAATGAACAGCGAAATGATGCAGACTGCAATGCTTATGAATTCACTCGGTTCAAACAACAATAATTCATATGGTTATATGGGTATGAATAATAACCCTATGATGTCTTTAATGATGCTTCAACAAGATTATGATAACGGCAAAAAAATTGATCCAAAAGTCATTCAAACAATGGTTTCAGGCATGATGATGCCAGATATGGGTTTATTTTCTAACGATGATAAAAACTAATTTGTTTGTCAAAATATAAATTATAATATATAATTAAATTCAAAAGATAATTGGGTTTAAAGGTGAAGAATAATGTTAAGAAGAACATCGGCATTTACTCTAGCAGAGACCTTAATAGTAATTGCAATAATCGGAATAATAGCAAGTATAGCCATTCCAACTCTTTTTGGCACAACAAGCGATGCAGAATTAAAAGCAGCGTGGAAAAAATCTTATTCTGATTTGTCACAAGCAACAATGATGATAGTTGCAGATAACGGCGGAACTTTAGCAGGAGCTTTCCCCGGAGATACAGCAGGAAGTGAAGATTTAAAAAACGCTTATGCTTCTAAACTAAATATAGTAAAAGATTGCTCAGGAACTTCAACTTATGGTGGAACAGGCACAGGAGTAAGTGCCGAAGGTTGTTGGCATAGCGGGGGTGATTGGTATTATTTAAAAGGTTCCGTTTTAAGTAATAGTAAAACTAATCCAGGATTAATATTAAATAATGGAAGCTTAATATATTTTAGTATGGGTAAATCATATTGTAATGGTGATTTAAGTTCTAATGGAGGAGATTTTACAAATTGTGGAAATTTCAGGATTGACGTAAATGGATTTAAAAAACCTAATACTTATGGCAAAGATATATTTGTCGTAAGTATTACTTCAAATGCATTAATACCGTACGGAGCAAGAGGATATTTTGATCCCGCAACATCCTGCATAGAAGGCTCAACAGCAACAACTAATTACGGTTATGGCTGTTCTGCAAAATATTTGTATGAATAATAAAAAAATTTATCCAAACAGCTTTTCTACTCCCAAATAAAGCAAAACTTGCAAATTTTTAGCAATTTTAAAAATAAAATCAAATCCTACCGTAAATAATAGAACAAGCAAAACAAACATTCCGTAAGGTTCAAATTTTGCATATATTTCAACTGTTTTTTGCGGTAAAAACCACATTAATACCTTAGATCCGTCTAACGGTGGTATCGGAATCATATTAAATGTTGCTAAAATAAGATTTATCTGAATAATCATAGACAAAATCGATGAAATTAAGGGAACAATGGCATTCGTTTGTGAGTCATATGAATTCATAAAATAAAAAAGAAAGGTTAAGATAACGGCAAAAAAGAAGTTACTGGCAGGACCTGCAAGCGCTACAAGCATTTGTTTTGTTTTTCCCTCGATATTCCTGATATCTATAATTACAGGCTTTGCCCAGCCAAGACCTACCAAAAAGAGCATTAATGTTCCGATTGGATCTAAATGAACAAGCGGGTTCAAACTTAATCGCCCCATTTTCTTAGGAGTATCATCACCAAATTTGTATGCAACAAACCCATGTGCCCACTCATGAATTGCAATGCTGTATAATAAAGGTAAAATTAAAAATATAATTGCAAACAAGAATTTGACGGGACTATCCAGTAACAAATTAAAAAGCCAATAAAGTACCATTTTTTACCTCATTTTAATATTAGCCGTTTGTTGATTATCTTTATAATTTTAGCAGATAAAATAAATATTCAAAGAAGGTGGAAAAAAATTTACAGAAAGTATAAAATAGAAATTATATAAGGAGAATTCTCATGAGCAAAAAAATTAACTTACTTATTATTGCAGCCATATTTGTTTTACCGATTTTATTATTCTACACGATTAAATCGCCTTCGGAAAATATTGGTTCAATATCATTTGCATCTAATCATCAACCGTATGTTTACAAATTTTCATCAAAACTATGCATGGATTGCAAAAAACTTAAGCAAACGATGGATACCGTAAAACCAAATTATTCAAAAGAAATTGTTTTTGTTGATGTAAATGTTAATTCACCGGATAGAAATTCACAAATGCTTGTAAAGAAATATGATGTTAAACTTGTTCCTACACTGGTATTTGTAGACAAAGACGGCAATATGGTCAAAAAAATAGAAGGCAGTATGCCAAAAGCAGAGTTAGAAAAGTATTTGGAAGAGTTAAAGAATGGATAATATAGCACAAATTTTTACACAAAGTGTATCTAATCAAATAAGTATATGGGTCTTTTTATTAGCCTTTTTAGGCGGTTTAATCAGCTCTTTTTCTCCATGTTCATTAGGTTTTTTACCTGTAATAGTCGGGTATGTCAGCGGAACATCAGAAAAAAAAGATAAAAGAACGATAATTCAAATTTTATTTTTTATATTAGGCTTGTCATTGGTATTAACGGGTGTAGGTGTAACCTGCGCGCTTACAGGTCAGGTATTTGGTGCTCAATCCAGCCCGGTATGGGCTTTGGTTATGGCATCTTTGATTTTAGTAATGGGGCTTACTTTATTAAACATTATTGAACTTCCTATGCCAATGATTGTTAAACAAATGCCAACTAATAAAAACAACACTTTAATACTTTACCCTATGTTGATAGGAGCAGCCTTCGCATTTGCTTCAAGCCCTTGTTCTACACCGATTCTAGCAGGAATTATGGCTTATTCTTCTATGAAAGCGAATATTTCATCAGGTGCAATTATGTTATTTTTATTCTCTTTAGGGCAAGGAACGGTCTTATTGATAGCCGGAGTATTTACCTCTTTATTTAAAAAATTATTCAAATTTCGCAAATACTCAGAGTATTTTATGAAATTTAGCGGAATTGTATTAATTTTAGCCGCAATGCTTATTTATGCAAAAGTATTTATGGTTTAATTTGAATTTTGTTTGATTTCATATTATTTTAGAGTTATAGACAGGTAATAGAAAGTTTTAGATGCAACGAATTTTAATTGCTGATGATTCAGCATTTATGCGAAATCATTTAAGAAAAATTATTGAATCAGCAGGTTATAATGTTGTTGGCGAAGCCCGTAACGGTCTTGAGGCAGTTAGATTATACGATGAGCTTTTTCCTGATATGATTACATTGGATATAATAATGCCAGAATTGAATGGAGTTGAGGCATTAAAAGCTATTAAGGATAAATATCCTGAAGCAAAAGTTATTATGTGCTCTTCGATAGCTCAAGAATGTTATGTAAAAGATTCTATAAACCTTGGCGCAATTGATTTTATAGTAAAACCGTTTACCTCCAAAAAAATAACTGCAATAATAAATAAAACTTTTGAAAAGTGAACATTTCTCGAAGACAAATTTCGAAAAAGGCTCAATTATTTATGCACAGCCAATTTATTCAATTGTGTATCAATAACTGATTTTGCTTTATCCATCTGAGGATCTTTTTCTGATAAAAAATCATTCTCTGATAAATCAATATTATAATCAGGTTTTATGCCTTTTTTGTTTATGTCATTCCCGTTTGGTGTCAGGTATTTTGCTACCGTAACATTTATCCCTGAGCCGTCTTCTAACGGTTGAATTTTTTGTACCATGCCTTTGCCAAAAGTGGTACTGCCGATAAGTTTTGCCCGATGATTGTCTTTTAATGCACCGCTTAATATTTCGCTAGCACTTGCAGAA
>JAQUYY010000182.1 GCA_028691575.1 Candidatus Gastranaerophilales bacterium | reverse complement strand
TGTTGGTGTGAACTGGTCGGATCTTAAGCCTTTAACTGAAGCTGGAGTCAACTGGGGAGATTTTAACGTGTTAACTAAGGTTGGAGTTAACTGGGTAGACTTAAAAATTTTAACTGAAACCGGCGTGAACTGGGACGATCTGCAGTTTATGACCAAGTCCGGCGTTAACTGGTCAGACTTTAAGCCGTTGACTGAATCTGGCATAAATTGGGATGATTTACAGATCTTTACCCGTGCCGGAGTTAACTGGCGTGATATCGGAATCCTTTCGATTCAAGGCATCAACTGGGACGATCTTCAGCATTTGTCTCGTACCGGTGTTAACTGGAGTGACTTTCAGGTACTGTCACGTATCGGCGTCAACTGGTCAGATCTTAAGCCGTTAACTGAAGCTGGCGTCAACTGGGGCGATCTTAACGTCTTAACTAAGGTTGGAGTTAATTGGCTAGACTTAAAAGTATTAACTGAAACTGGCGTTAACTGGGACGATCTGCAGTTTATGACCAAGTCCGGCGTTAACTGGTTAGACTTTAAGCCGTTGACAGAGTCCGGAATAAATTGGGACGATTTACAGATCTTTACTCAAGCTGGGGGGAATTGGCAGGACATGGGCGTTCTTAGCGTTGCCGGTATCAACTGGGATGATCTTCAGCAGATGTCAAGAACTGGCGTGAATTGGACTGATTTTCAGGTTTTGTCTCGTGTCGGTGTTAACTGGTCAAATTTTAAACCCTTAACCGAGGCCGGAGTGAATTGGGGCGATTTTAATGCCCTAACTAAGGTTGGCGTTAACTGGGAAGGTTTAAAAGCATTAACCGAAACCGGCGTTAACTGGGACGATCTGCAGTTTATGACCAAGTCGGGTGTTAACTGGTCAAACTTTAAGCCGTTGACTGAATCCGGAATAAATTGGGATGATTTACAGATCTTTACTCAAGCCGGCGTGAACTGGCGTGATATTGGCGTTCTTTCAACTCAAGGAATAAATTGGGACGATATTCAACATTTGTCTCGTACCGGCGTTAACTGGACTGATTTTCAGGTGCTGTCGCGTATTGGCATAAACTGGTCAGATCTTAAGCCGTTGTCTGAAGCCGGAGTGAACTGGGGCGATTTTGATATCTTAACTAAGGTAGGAGTTAACTGGGTAGATTTAAAGGTGTTAACTGAGATTGGTGTAAATTGGGATGATATGCAATTTATGACTAAGTCGGGCGTTAACTGGTCAAACTTTAAGCCTTTATCAGAAGCTGGTATAAATTGGTACGACCTTCAAATGATGTCAGATCTTGGAGTGAATTGGCAGGATATCGGAGTTTTAACTTCTCAAGGTATAAATTGGGATGATATTGGCCATTTATCTGAGGTCGGTATAAATTGGCAAGATTTTCAGGTTTTGTCAAACATCGGCATTAATTGGGTTGATTTAAAGCCGTTAACTCAGTCGGGTATTAATTGGGTTGATTTAAACCAATTGACTAAAGTTGGAGTAAATTGGCTTGATTTAAGGATTCTAAGTGAGACCGGGATAAATTGGGATGATTTACAATTTATGTCGATTTCAGGTATTAATTGGTTGGATTTTAATCTAATTACTGAATCGGGCGTCAACTGGAGTGATTTGGAAATATTTACTCAGGCTGGAGTTAATTGGCAGGATATTGGTGCCTTAACTGTTCAAGGAATCAATTGGTCTGATTTACAAAATTTGAGTTCAGCGAATATCAATTGGTCTGATTTTACAATAATGACTTCGTTTAATATAAATTGGGAAGATATACGAGATATGAGTTTACGAGGGATTAATTGGTTTGATTTGAGTGTAATGACCTCACAAGGGGTTAATTGGCAAGATTTGTTGGAATTAAGTAAAACCGGTATAAATTGGCAAGATTTTCATTCACTTTCAATCGCCGGTATTAATTGGTCGGACCTTAAACCATTATCTCAAGCAGGAATAAATTGGGATGATTTACAGATTTTTTCGCAAGCTGGAGTTAATTGGAAAGATCTTGGTGTGCTTTCTTCCCAGGGTATTAATTGGGATGATATGCAAGCTTTTTCAGCGGCAGGAATAAATTGGAGTGATTTAGGTATAATTAGCCAGACAGGAATAAATTGGCTGGATATTAGTATTTTATCCGAAAAAGGCATAAATTGGTCAGATATTCAATTGTTAAGTCGTTCAGGGGTAAATTGGAACGAGATATCATTATTTTCAAAAAACAATATAAACTGGACAGATATAGCTGTTTTTACTTTGGCTGGGATAAATTGGAATGATTTTCAGACCCTTTCCCAAGCTGGAGTTAATTGGAGTGAATTAGAAATTCTAACTTCTTTAGGAGTGAATTGGCTTGATTTTGGTGTTTTGTCTACCCAAGGAATAAATTGGGATGATATTCAAACATTTAGTTCTGCTGGAGTTAATTGGCTGGAAATTAAGGTTTTTTCAGAAAAAGGAATAAATTGGGATGATTTTCAGCATTTAACTTCTGCTGGTATAAATTGGGATGATTTAAATATATTCGCTAAAGCTGGAATTAATTGGGTTGATATATCTAAGCTATCTCAAACCGGAATAAATTGGGATGATTTTCAGTTTTTGACAACAACCGGAATAAATTGGTCTGACTTCAGGTTTCTGTCTGCTGCCGGAATAAATTGGGACGATATTAATGCTTTTACTAAAAGTGGAGTAAATTGGTCTGATTTTGGTGTCCTTTCATCTCAAGGTGTTAATTGGGATGATCTGAATCGCTTAACTCGTGCGGGCATAAATTGGTTTAATTTTTCTGTAATCTCGGAAACTGGAATAAATTGGGTTGATGTTAACCTTTTAACAAATGCTGGCATTAATTGGTCTGATTTTGGTGTTTTTTCGCAATCATCTATAAATTGGGATGATTTGACGGTTTTAACCAAAGCAGGTGTTAATTGGTATGACTTTTCGATCTTAACTGAGGCTGGAGTTAATTGGATTGGGTTAAGTCCATTAGCCGCGGCTGCAGTCAATTGGCTAGATTTAAACATTATGACTAAAGTAGGGGTTAATTGGCAGGATATTTTTGTACTTTCAAGCCAAGGTGTTAACTGGAGTGATTTGCAGACTTTTTCTAAGGCCGGGGTTAATTGGGTTGGGCTAAAATCTCTTACTGAGTCCGGAGTAAATTGGGACGATTTGGAGGTGATAAGCCAATCTTCGACTAATTGGAGCGATTTAAGAATTTTAACTGAAGCTGGTGTAAATTGGGATGACTTGCAACGTCTAAGTAAAACCGGCGTTAACTGGCATGATTATGAACGTTTAACGAAAGCAGGGATCAATTGGTCAGATATTAAGCCATTAACTTTAGCTGGAGTTAATTGGTCTGATTTAACTGTTTTAACTAAAACTGGAATTAATTGGAACGATATAGGAGTTTTGAGCGATTCGGGCGTGAACTGGAATGATATTTATGTTTTGTCTAAGTCCGGAATAAATTGGTCTGATTTAACAATCTTGACAGAAATAGGAGTTAATTGGAACGATTTGCAAACCTTGACCCGGGCTGGGGTTAATTGGTTTGATTTTGGGTCTTTTACTCAATCCGGAATAAATTGGGACGACTTAGAAGAATTAAGCAAAAAAGGGGTGAATTGGTCAGACATAACTGTTTTGACAAAAAGCGGAATCAATTGGTCAGATTTAATGCCATTAACTCGAAGCGCTATTAATTGGCAGGATCTAACAGTGTTAAGTCGTATTGGCCTGAATTGGCTTGATTTTGGGATAATGAGTGATCAGGGTGTTAATTGGGACGATTTACAAGTCTTATCAAAAACAGGAATAAATTGGTCTGACTTCAGGGTATTCATGGCTACGGGTGTAAATTGGGATAATTTACAGATTTTGACATTATCCGGAATAAATTGGTTTGATTTTGGATCTTTTACTCAATCCGGGATAAATTGGGATGATTTACAGGTTCTATCCCAGACAGGTGTTAACTGGAATGATTTTCAGTTTTTAACTCAATCTGGCGTTAATTGGTCAGATTTAAAACCATTAACTCAATCGGGTATAAACTGGAATGATTTCACTGTATTAAGCCGAATTGGAATTAATTGGCGAGATATTGGCTTATTAAGTGATTCGGGAGTGAATTGGTCCGATTTTGAAATCATTACAAAGTCCGGAATAAATTGGTCGGATTTAACGATCTTAACAGAAATAGGAGTTAATTGGGATGATTTGCAGGTTTTAACTCAATCGGGTATAAATTGGTTGGACTTTAAACCGTTTTCGGAATCTGGGATAAAT
>JAQUYY010000181.1 GCA_028691575.1 Candidatus Gastranaerophilales bacterium | reverse complement strand
ACAAATGCCCATTATAAATATTATAAGTATCAAATTTTATAATTTTACCTTTTTCCTGAAAAGATGAATCGACATATTCTTTTTTACCGATGGTTTTGATTTTATCACCGATAAGACCGGTAATTGATGGAGGAGCAATCGCCCCTTCGTCTGTTACAAGGTTCACCCCGACATCTTTCCAATCATTATGGCTTGCTGTCATTAATACAGAAACGGGAATTTCTTTAATTTTTGCAGCTAATGCATGCATTGGTGTAGGAACAGGCTTATCTACATATAAAACATCAAATCCGTTGTCTTTTAATTGTTCTGCCATTTTAGGAAGTGATTTTTGAGTACCTTCTCTGGTATCCCCACCAATCATAATTGTTTTTGCCTTTTTATCACCTTTTTCATAGTTTTCTTTAGAATAAACTGATAATCCTTCTGTAATTATTTTTACAGCTTCTTTGCTATAATCTTCATCTTCCCCCCATACCCAACGATAGCCCGAAGTGCTTGTCGTTAGTTTATTTGCAACATAAGCTGCTTGCTCTTCATCTAATTTTGTTTCAAAACGTTTTTTCCCTGAAAAAGTTACCGTATCAACTTGAAGCTGATTTGATAAACTTGGTTTTGTTGAATTTTTCAATACGACACCCCTAATATTTGCATTTGAAAAAACCTTAGGATGATTTGTAACAATCATTTCTTACTCTCCTTTACTTTAGAATATAATTTTTCAGACATCAATTAATAAAAACAGCTAAAAAAAAAATTTGCCATGTGAAATATTAAATTTTTTTAATATTGTAATAAAATCAGACTACCATTAAGACTTGTGTTAATATTATAATTATAGAATCAACACAAAAAGGAATAAAAAATGGCAATAAAAGCTCAAAAAGGAACAAAAGATATTCTTCCTCAAGATTCGTTCAAATGGCAAATCATGGAAGATACAGCAAAAAATTTATTTAAAAATGCTAACTGCAAAGAAATCAGAACACCGATATTTGAAGCTACAGAACTTTTTTCAAGAGGAGTCGGCGACAGTACTGATATTGTAAATAAGGAAATGTATACTTTTATTCAAAAAGAAAGAAGTATAACTCTTCGTCCCGAAAATACCGCAGGTGTGGTAAGGGCTTACATTGAAAATGGCATGCACAGAATTTCTGCACCTGTAAAACTTTGGTACAAAGGACCTATGTTCAGGTACGAAAGACCTCAAGCAGGAAGACAAAGGCAATTTCACCAAATCGGGCTTGAAATTTTTGGAATAGAACAAGCAACCGCTGATGCAGAAGCTATTTTACTTGCTATGAACTACTTAAAAGCATTAAATATTGCCAAATTATCCCTCGAAATAAACTCTCTAGGCTGTCCTGATTGCAGAATGGTTTACAGAGATAATATAAAAGCTGTTTTAGCGGATAAATTAGAAGAATTTTGTCCGGATTGCCATACAAGATACGAAAAAAACCCTTTAAGAATTTTGGACTGCAAAAACCCTAAATGCCAAGAATTGCTTGAAGATACAAAAGTTCAGGAAGTTATAAATGCAGACTATATTTGCGAAAGTTGTGTTTCTCATTTTGAAGAATTAAAAAGTTATCTTGATTTATTAAACATTGAATATTCTGTTTCAAAATTACTTGTAAGAGGGCTTGATTACTATAATAGGACTGTTTTTGAAATCAAAAGTAATGCTCTAGGCTCTCAAAATGCTGTTTGCGTTGGCGGAAGGTATGACAAACTTGTTGAAACACTTGACGGTGAACCAACACCGGCTGTCGGATGGGCTATGGGGATGGAAAGATTGATGACTCTAATGCCTGATATTGAAGAGGAAAAACTTGATATTTTTGTCGTTTCAAACAATATGAAAGAAACAATAAAGCTGGCAAATAATTTTCGTGAAAAGAATTTGGCAGTTGATTTTGACCTTGGAAATAAAAAGTTTGCAAAACAATTGGAAAAAGCCTCAAAACTTGGCGCAAAATTTGCAGTTATACTTGGAGAAGATGAAATAAAGGGTAATTTTTTAACCATTAAAAATCTTAAAACAGGTATGCAAGAAAAATTTTCTTTTGATGAATTTGTACAAAAAATATAAATATCAGGTCAAAAATTCGACCCGACTTATCTGTTAGCATTCAATACTAAAAATATCTGATTGCCAATAATTACAACAAAGCATATAATATAAAGTAATATTAATAAAAAGAGTAGCAAATAATGGAAACTGATAAGATGCTAAATCTACTCTTCGAGCATCCGGTCTTGTAAGGCTCATAAGCTCGCCAACAAGCAGGTGAAATAGGCATAACAATCCAAATAGGAGATATATAATGAATCTTATAGCAAAAATGCAACAATTAGAAAAGCGAAATCAAACTGAGGCTAATAAAAACATTTGTGGCGGCATGTACGGCAAAAATGTTTTTTGTGCCGTTACTAGCGAAATTTCAAGAAAAAAAGGCTTCACGCTGGCAGAAACCCTGATAGTCATTGCAATTATCGGAATAATTGCTTCAATCGTAACGCCGATGTTATTTGGAACAACAAGCGATGCAGAACTAAAAGCAAAATGGAAAAAAGAATATTCAGACCTTACTCAAGCAACAATTATGATTGTAGCAGATAACGGCGGAACTTTAGCAGGCGCTTTCCCCGGAGATTTAGCAGGAACTGAAGATTTAAAAAATTCATTTGCATCAAAATTGAATATAATTAAAGACTGTTCAGGAACTTCCGGACATGGAGGAACAGGAAGTGGAGTAAGTGCAGAAGGTTGCTGGCATAGCGGTGCAAACAGCTGGTATTACTTAAATGGCACAGGGCTAAGTAGTGCTTCCCAACCGGGTTTAATATTAAACAACGGCAGTTTAATAAAATTTTATATTGAAAAATCAGACTGTAGTTATGCAGCAGGAGATTATACAAGATGTGGATATTTGTATATAGACGTAAACGGAAATAAAAAGCCTAATATAATAGGAAAAGATATATTTACGGTAAGTATAACCTCAAATACGTTAATCCCATTTGGAGCAAGAGGATTGAACAATCCGTCAACAACATGCGTAGAAGGTTCGACAGCAGCAAGTAATGGCGGTTGGGGCTGTTCTGCAAAGTATTTGTATGAGTAATAATAAAAGCAATAAATAACAAAAAACTAACTTATGTCATTCTGAGGGCGAAGCCCGTAAAGTCTTAAAAAATATTTACGTCGCTAATGCTCCTCAAAATGACACAAAGTAAGCAGATAATCTCATTTAAAAATACGAAATTTTTTCTTATTTATTAAGTTTTAGCGAATTTTGTCTATAATATAAGTAATGACTTTGAAAAAATTTTTATTATAATCTACAACGTATAGAAGAAAGAGTAAATTATGATTTCTGGAATAACAAGTTTTTTTAATACAATAGGAAAAAATATTAATCCACAGCAAAAATCAGCCGTAAAACCTTTATCTACTTCAAATAATAACCCTTTTGCAAATCCTTTTATTTTAAATGGACAAACTTCTAATTATTCTTTTTACGGCAAAAATAACCCTATACCGGGAGGCTTTTTTGCAGGATACCATAACGGCAAACCTAACATAGTCGGTGCAAGGTTGTTTATCGAGGTTTAAAACAAGATAAAATATATCTTTTTAAATTAATATAACGCTGTTAGAGCCTTTGGCAATGGTAGAGCTAACGTTGCTGAAAAGCTATAATTAAGCTACGATAGAGAGTAGCGTGGTTTTTCTTTCTTTGGTTCGTTTCTTTCTTTTATCGTCGCAATATAAAAGAAAGAAATGAACAGAAAATCCAAGAAAGAAAAAAATTCAATAATTATGGTTTCGTCTACCGACAGTCTTCATTTTTTTGTGCCGACAAAAAAACGAAGCACCGAGTAGGGACATTTTCTATAGTTCGAGCAAGCTCTCACTAAGAAAAGCAGTCAAAAAAGCTCTCCGATAGTATCTTCCGTTCTGTTAGAGTAAAACTCATTACATTAAAATTTTCAAACTCGGCTGTTTCACTGCCTCAAACATGAAAATTTTGGGCATTTCACTCGTTAACTCTAATAACGAACTTCAGATAAAATCGGAAAAAGTAAGCAGATTTTTAACTCTGCAAAATGCTTTGCAATAACTATATTTAAATAGCTAAATCAAGAATTTGCCGTTTTCATAAATCAGCTTGTCATCAGCATAAATTTGTCCGCCGTTTTTCATGTTCTTAATTAAATCCCAATGCAGACCGGATGTATTTTTCCCACCGGTTTCAGGGTAAGAAGAGCCTAACGCCATATGAATAGATCCGCCGATTTT
>JAQUYY010000180.1 GCA_028691575.1 Candidatus Gastranaerophilales bacterium | reverse complement strand
CTATTTTATTTCTGATATCTTTATTACCTAAATTATCAAAATATTGTGCCCCTATTTCTTTATAAAGTGACGAAGCGAATTTTTTATTTGGAAATAGTATCTTTTCAAAACGTTTTTCTTCTATCAAAAAATCAACTAACATTTTATAATCACCGTCTCCTGAGACTAAAATAATTTTATTAAAGTCGTCATTCTTATAAATTCTTTTCATGACAGAAAAAATTATATCTGAATCTACATTTCCTTTTTTCTTACCGAGCATCGTTGAACTATGTTGACGAAATACTAATATAAATCCAGCAGATTGTATTTCTTCATACAGATGCTCTATTTTATCACCTTCTTGAACATAACCTAAATAGTAATATGCTTTATCAACATTATATTTTTTCTCTAGATATACACGAAAACGACTTAAATTAATCTTCCATTTAGGTTCACTTTTAGATGTTCCCATATGTAAATTTTGGCCGTCTACATAAGCTATATTTTTAGTTTTTGAATTCATATTAACTATTTTAGCATAAAAATTTATTATTTTATGCTAAAACATGGAAAACTATATATATAAAAATACAAAATTAAAAAAATATTAAAATATATTTAAAAAATATTTTATTTCATTAAATCTTTTATAAGATCATCACTATTTTTATACTTTTTGCCAGATTTTAAAGCTTCATTAATTGACTTGTCCCATTCTGCACGTATTTCAGAAGCAGAACGTACACTTGGAGTAAAAGGTAAACCTTTCTCTGTTACAACTTGATTCAAAAATATTTTTACTGCACTAGACATATCAAGTCCTATTGCAGAAAGTGTTTTCCCCGCTTTATTTTTAAGTTTACTATCTATTCTTATACTTATTGCTGTTATCATAATATAAGTAGTATATACAATGTATATACTTTGTTAATAATAGATTAATTTTCGATTCTTTTTATAACTTCTTGTACTATACCCTGCACAATATCACCTTCATTAGGAATAATTGGTTTATGTATACTATTTGTACTTTTTGGTAAAAGTATTCTTTTCCCATCTTTTTTATCATACATTTTTATAGTAACATTTTCCCCTCCTAACAAAGCTACTACTTTATCTCCAGTCTCTCCTTTTTCTGAGTAACGACATAAAACCAAATCCCCATCTTTTATACCAGCCATATTCATAGAATCTCCAATAGCCTTTATTATAAAATATTTTGTTCCTGGTCTTATCTTACTTTTTTCTACCATTATTATTTCTTCTATATTATTTTCACCTAACAAAGGTTCACCACAAGGAGCTGACCCAACTAAAGGTATTTCTATCATTTCTTTTACATAAGGTGATAATATTTTTTCCTTTGAAATTGACTTATCGGCATAAAATGTATTTTCAATTCTGCTTTTAAAAAAAAGTTCAGTTTCTTTATTCACAAAATATACATAGCACCCCTTCATTCCACGCGAAAATAATACACGATAAATATTTTTTACATGTTTCTCAAAATTTTCTCGATTTCTTCTTAACATAGGATCAGCTGTTGCCAAAATATTACCTTCAAGTTGATCTGTTTTTGAATTATAAACTAAATCATTTCCAACTATAACTCCAATATAATCAAACTCGAAACCTTGTGCAGTATAAATACACCCTACCTGTTTTATTCCTTCCTTTTTATAAGCCCATTCATACCATTTAACATATCCTGTGGGTGGAGTGATTTTATCATGTGTTTCCCATGGCATAGAAAAATCTCCAATTTTAACATCCTTAACTAGTTCTCCATTTGAATCTAATTTTTGTGACCATGGCCAACAAAAACCAGCTACCAGACGAGCAAAATTCCCTTTTTCTGGGTTATTTTTAATACCTTGTTTTTCTTTTTCAAGAAGTGCTGAATAAAGTTCTTTTGGGGAATCAAAAATTTTAAAATCAAACTTATCTGTTTTTGATAAAATTCTTTTTTCTGGAATATAACCAAGCGTCGATTCTAACCATTTTAAATAATCATTTGATCCCATACAACGAAATTGTGTTTCCAAGGTCACTTCATCAATAGAACAACCAAATATTTTAGCTGTTTCTCTAATAAGGTCTGCGCTTCCAATTTCTAATGATCGAATATTTTGCATATCATCAATAAAAAATACAGAGGTTTTTGCAAAACGAATAATCTGATCAATTTGAGGCATATCAGTTCTGTCATCTCTTCTTGTAAACTGGTTGTTACTAGTTTTTCCAATTCTATGAGCTTCATCAATCAAAACAACATCTCCTTCATTTTCTTTAACCTTTGAAGGAATGAATCGATTTAAATTAGAAATTAATTTTTCCGCTTCTCTTCCAACTAAATTACTTAACCCACTAACAAACGGTTTTGATTTACACGCGTAAAAAACTTTCAACTTTCTTTTTGCTGCTTCAGCTAAAATATTTAAAGCGATAACAGATTTACCTGTTCCTGGCCCACCATGAACAATAATAACTGATTTCTTATTATTTTGTGTTCTGTTTATTTTTGACCAAATTATATTTTTAGCAACTAATTGTTCATTTAGAAGTGAAAAAACCGCTTCATTAGAAATTATTTTTGAAACATTTTCTAAAAGTTTTTTTGAAGGGGTTATAGAACTTTGCATAAAACGATTAAAAACCTCAAAACCATTACCCTTATCCAACAGTCTTTTTATTTTTTCAGCTAAAAAAACCGTGTCAGATTCAGTATATACTGGATAATTTTTTATTAATTCATTATAAGTTGGAGCAAAAATACCCCTGTTTTCTTTTTTTAAATAGTTATGACAATAAACACAACTAAATAAAAATAATGGTTCTGTGTTTTCAAATTCTGCTATAAAACTTTTTAAATAGCCTTCATAACCTTTTATTTGTTGTGAAGGATGTGGAACAACCCTAGTTTTTCCTCCAACATATGTTTCAACAAAGTTTCCCACATCTTCAAGTTCTTTAACATTTGTCCATTGTTTTAATTCAATAAGAACAATGTTATCAATATTTTTTTCATCTCTTCCAAAAAGAAGACAATCAATCCTATTTTGATTATAAGGAACCTCATATTCAAGAGCAACATTTATATCTTTAAGATCAGCAATTTCAATTATATCTTTAATTTTCGGTAAAGAATTACGCCATGAATTAACCTCACTTTGTCCTGGTTCTCTTCCAAAAGATGATTTGAAGGAATCAACCATTAAACTGGTTAATTTATTTTCTCTAATATTATTTACAAAGGTAACTCCATCAGATTTATAAATTAGCATATTGATTACAATTTATTATATTTTGTATGATTTCCTTTTGCTTTTTCTATAGAATATTTTTTATTATTTTCTTCCATTTTTTTATTAGAAGCTTCTATTATATTTATATTCAAATCGTGACTCATTAAAAGTACCCAGTACAAAACATCTGATAATTCATCAGCTATATGTTCTTTATTATGTCTTAAATATTCTTCTATCTCTGAGTTTGTTTTCCATTGAAAATGTTCTAAAACTTCAGCAGCTTCAAGAGAAAGAGAAATTGCACAATCTTTTGGATTATGAAATTGTTTCCAGTCTCTTGCATCGCGAAATTTTATTATTTTTTCGATTAGTTTCTTTATTTCACTCATATTTTAATATTATCACAATCACGACAAAAAAACATCGCTATTTCTAGCGATGTTTTTTGTTTAGTTTTAGATATTAACTAACTTTAAACCAGACCATGTTCTACCATTAGACTCTGTTACTAAAATTTCAGCTTTTTTACCTGTTTTTATAACGGCATCTTTAGCTAAATCAAGAACTATTGATCTATCTTTTAAAGTAGATATGTCATATTCAGCTCTTGGTAAATAGTATTCAATACCATCACTTGATATAATAGTTTTCTTAAAACCATTAACTTTCATAGCATTGTGTAATACTTCAAAATCTGAATAAACATTACTATCTAATTCTATTCTAACTGTATAAGAACTCATGATTAAATTATAATTAAAAGTCTTAATAAACACTTAAACTACCGACCAAATTTAGAAGAAAAAGAAACTTCATACACTAATTTGGCCTTTTTTAAAATTATATTTAATATTTGGTGGCAATTAGGAAAAAAGTACTTTTCTACAATGATATTATACCATATTTTATATAAAAAATCAAGTTTTTATATAAAATATTACTCAGAAATTATCTTCTCACCAACATAATCTACCCCGCTTGTGTAAATTAGGTCTTTTTTGATGAATATTGATTTTTCACAGTGGTCACAAATATTTTTTCTGACCAAAAAATTTCCCGACCCTGCCTCGGTATTTTTGCCTTTATTACATAAAA
>JAQUYY010000179.1 GCA_028691575.1 Candidatus Gastranaerophilales bacterium | reverse complement strand
CAGTTTAAAGAATAGAAGAATATGGGAAAACTTATCTCTTCCTCCGAAATTACAAAAAAATATAATTTATCTTACCAAACGCTGAATTATTATACTAATCTTGGTTTGCTCGAAACAGTTAAGAAAGAGGGCAACAAGCGTTTTTATAATGAGGATACCGTTAAAGTTAATCTGGAAAAGATCCAGGCTATGAAAAACGAAGGGTATACCTTAGCCTTGATCCGCAAAAGGTTAATTAGTTAATACTATGAGCTATTTTAAAGTTTTAGGATTAGAGAGGGAGCCTTTTTCAACGAGCCCCGATCCTGCATTTTTTTACGATTCCCAGGAACATCATTGCGCTTTAATGAGGCTGATGATAGAAGTGAGGTTAAAGCGCGGGTTAAGTATTGTTTTAGGCGATGTCGGGACAGGAAAGACTACCTTGTCCAGGAAGCTGTTCCATATGCTAAAGGAGAGGGAGGATATTTTATTTAATATGATCCTGGATCCTACCTATGAAACGGAAGAGCTTTTTCTTGATGCCTTGGCGAGAATTTTTAAAATAGATTTAATCCCGCAGTCCAGCAATATTCTGGATTATAAAGAAGCGATAAAGAATTTCCTTTTTAAGAAATGCGTTGAAGAAGGCAAGACCGTGGTTTTATTGATCGATGAAGCTCAAAAGCTTAATTCTGTTTCGCTGGAGGCGCTGCGCGTTTTGCTTAATTATGAAACTAACGAGTTTAAATTACTGCAATTAATTTTATTGTCGCAATTGGAACTTCTTCCAAAGATCAATTGTATTAACAATTTTTGGGACAGGATCAGTATGAAGTATATGCTTAATCCCCTTAGCGAACAGGAAACAAAAAGGATGATCAGCTTCAGGCTGACGCAGGCCGGAAGCAAATGCGGTCCGGGTTTTTTTACGGATGAGGCGGTAGCTGAAATCTACCGTTTTACAAAGGGGTATCCGCGCAGGATATCGATGATCTGCCATGAGGCGTTGAAGTCTCTGGTTATGGGGCTAAAACCAGTCGTTGATGCGGATTTAGTAAGAAGTCTGATCGGCCGTGAGGCGAATATAAAAAACGCATTGATAAATGGCTAAAGAGATAAGCCCTGAAGAAAAATTATTGAAAATTATTGAAAATCCTTCTGCTGCCTTGTTTAAAAATCCTGATTCCGGTAGCAAAAGAAATGTGTTCGGGGAAGTTAATTCGAGTTTAACCCGCCTCAAAAGTTTGTTCGATGATAAAGAAAAGCTGAGGTCTTATTTTAACCTCGGATTGTTAAATAAAGCGATAATATGTTCATGCGTTTTGATCACGGTTTTTTTAATCTTCGATTTCTTTAAGGGCGGCAGTGATACGAGGAAACGTTTGATAAAATTGAATAGTTCTGCGGCGGCTAAGGCAGATAAAAAAGAATCCCAAGTCTCTATCCCGGAAGAGCGCATTTCCGAGATAATGCGTAAAGTCGCCAAAAGGAATATTTTTACGCTTTCGCCGGCCGCGTCTGAAACGGCCCCCAGGGATATCGATTACAGTAAGATTATCAGCGATTTGAAATTGGTAGGCATCCTCTGGTCAGACAACCCCCAGGCGATGATCGAAGACTCCAAGAATAAAAGGACTTGCTTATTGAGCAACGGAGACCAGATTTCGGATATGAAAGTAAAGAAAATTTACAGTGAAAAAGTTATCCTGACCGGAAAGGACAATAAGGAATGGGAGTTAAGATAAGATTTCCGTTGCGTTTGCGATTACCTTTATATATAGCGGGCTTGTTTTTAACTTTATCTCTGGTGCCGGGGAATTTGGTCCGGGGAGATCTTTTTGCTGAAGAGTCGAAAACCGATTCCGCCTCTCTTCAGGCGGATCCGGCTGGACCCGGGAACAACATGTCTGCGGAACCGCCCGCGGAACCTTCCGGCGAAAATATTCCTGTAAGCAATGTTTCCGATAAGGATACAGGAAGCGTAAAAACAATCTCCGGCGAAGATGCGGAAAGCGGGATCAAGGGGGATGCGCAGAAGCTTTCTTTAGACCTAAAAGGCATCGATATCAATGAATTGTTCAGGATTCTTTCTTTAAAAATGGGCATGACTATCGTCCCGTCTAAAAATGTAGCAGGCAGGGTAAATATATTCCTGAACAATCTTACTTTTGAAGACGCCCTGGATGTAATTCTGATCAGCCAGGATTTGGCTTCCGACCGGAAAGGTAAAATCATTAATATTATGACATCCGCCGATTATGAGCGCCTTTACGGGAAAAAATACAACGAAAAAAAGATTATCAAAACGATTAAACTTAGATACGCCAAGCCTTCTACGGTTTCCAGCGCTCTCGGCCAGATCAAGTCCGATATCGGCAAGGTGATCGTTGATGAATCAAGCGGGACCGTTCTTTTGATTGATGTCCCGGAGAAGATAAAATTAATGAGCGAAACGATAAAAAGCCTGGATCAGTCGCCGCAGACAGAAATTTTCGATTTGAAATATGCCAAATCGGCGGACATCAAAACGCAGCTTTCCGCGGCGATCACTTCCGGTACGGGAGAGCTTTACGTGGACGAAAGGTCGAGCAAGGTGATTGTCTCGGATTTACCGAATAAGATGAAAAAAATCAGGCAGATGGTTAAAGCGCTCGATGAGCCGAGCAGGCAGGTATTTATCGAAGCGGAAATTATCCAGATTGAATTGACCAAAGAATACCAGCGTTCGATAAACTGGGAGCGTATCTTTCAGGGCGCCGCCGCGCACGGCTTGAATTTTATAGGCACCTTTCCCGTCAGCCCGTCATTTACGCCGTCCCCTTCGCTGGATACCGATAATCTGCAAATAAGCATAGGCACGTTAGATAGCGATAATTACTCGGCTACAATGAAGCTTCTTGAGACTTTTGGCCAGGCCAAGGTCCTTTCGCGGCCGCGTATCGCAGTCCTCAATAACCAGGAGGCAAAGGTGCTGGTCGGTACGAGGGAGGCTTATATAACTTCCACCCAGAGCCAGGCCGAAACCACTACTATTACTTCCGAGAGCGTGGAATTTATAGATGTCGGCGTGAAACTGAATCTGACCCCCACGATAAATAAGGACGGTTTTGTCACTTTAAAAATCAAACCTGAGGTCAGCAGTGTTGCCGACACTATCACTACCCAGGCCGGAAGCCGTATTCCGATAGTTAAGACCTCCGAGGCTGAAACGGTAGTCAAGGTTAAAGACGGGACCATGGTTATGATCGCCGGTTTGATGGAAGACACCAAGAGGGATGATACTACCGGTATTCCTTTTTTTGCCAAGATCCCGATTATCGGCGGGTTATTTGGCGCAAAGGCGAACCAAAATAAAAGAGCGGAATTGGTTGTTTTTATAACCCCGCATATCTTCGCCGGAGACGAAAGGATCACGGAGAAGAATTTTCAGAAGCTTGTGCCCGCGGATATGGTTTGGGATGAGGCGGAAGACGCGATAATGGATCACAGACTGGATGAAACGGGATCCGGGAAAAAATTTTCAACGCCGGATGAGAATTTAACGGAAAAAACGGGCGTTTCGTTTTCATCTTCCGAAGGCGCCGGCAATGATGCGGCAATCCAGGAGAAAATAAAGGGTTTCAAGAAATATTGACGAGGTTCATTATGTCCGCGAAAAAAAATGTTTTTCGATCTAAAGCAATAATTTGTATCATTCTGGGGTTAGGTATTTTCTTAACGTGCCGGGATACCTGGGCGGCGGATAAAGATGCCGTGAAGCTCTTAAATCTGAATATTGAAAATGGGACGCTGCGCGGAGAAAATAAAAAATTAAAAGAAGATCTTCAGGCCTTGAAGACAAAGCTTGAAAGAGAGCGTAATCTTAATTCCCAGCTTGAATTAAAGAGCAAGGAACTTTACCTTCAGGCCCAGGGTACCGCTGAATTGAACAGGGATAAAAAGAGCCTTGAAGCGGCCTTCAAAAACGCGGATATGGAACGTCTGGCTTTGAAACGGGAGAATAATGAACTTTCGGATGAGATCTTTAAAATCGTCAAGGATTCCCGGGATGCCCAGGCAAGAGTTTACGATAAGCTTGGAGCCGTTTATACCCGGTTCAAGTTGTATGATTTGTCGCTGGAGTCGTATAAAAAATCCCTGGAATTAAATCCCGATAATGCGCGGGTCTATTATAACCTGGGGCTGCTTTACCGGGAGGTTTATCACGATAAAAAAACAGCTGTGACGTATTTGAAAAAATACCTTGCTCTTTCTCCTGAAGCTAAGGATAAACAGGAGGTTCAGTATCTGGTCGATATGTTGAGCCAGGATTTGTATTAAAAAGAGGCCCAGGATGGGGAAAAAAATAAATCCGG
>JAQUYY010000178.1 GCA_028691575.1 Candidatus Gastranaerophilales bacterium | reverse complement strand
TTCAATAGCCTGTTCAACTTGAGCCAATTCAGGAGAAATTTTTATTCCTCTTGCAACAATCATTTCTACAAAACCATGAAGTTTTTTAGGAGTATCGAGATATTGACTAATATTTATAATACTTGTAAATAAGCATGGATCCTCGATTTGCAATTCTTTAAGATTTAAAGGAGCATTTTGTTCTCTGTGTATCAACTCATTTATTAAAAATCCTTGAGATTTTAAAAGACATTTCGTTTTAAATACATCGTTTTGGGCTAATGCCTCAATACTTTGCCACCTATAGGTTTCTTCGTCACCTGTATATCCCATATTTTTTCTTGCAGCGGCTAATTTTAAGTTTATTTTTACATTTTCCAAGTAATTTTGTTGAATATTTAACATAGCCTGCAGTTTTAAATATTTAAGATAGGCTATAGCGGTTTCCATTCCTGTATTTAACTCCATTTGCCTTTTTTCTTGTTTTGTAAGTTCTTCCAATTTTTTATTAATTGAAATATTAGCTAAAAGTTTATCGGAAAAAATGTTTTGTTTGACAATCAAAGACATATATCCTATTTCTTCAGGGTATAAACCCGATGAAACAGAAGCCCTGTCTGTATCTATGTTAGACATTCCTATTTGAGAATAAATTTTAGGCAAATATTCGGAATAAGCAATTTGTTTACTTTTTTTTGCTGCTCTTACTTTATAATATCTTTCCAGAATATTCGGATTTTTTTCCTGCATTTCTTTTAAAATGCTTGAAAAAGTATAATTAGGCTTATCCTCACCGGCTTTAACAACATTAGCTTTCAGATAGACACTCCATTTGGGTGAAAAATCAATAGCTTCAGATGTTTTTTCATTAAAGTATAATTCTGCATCACTGCTTATTATAGGAAAAATAATACTATGATTTTCTGAGCCTGAAAGAGTTTGCTCAATTTTTATTGCAGCTTGAAGAGCAAGTCTTTTGTTACGATTTGGAATATTTACCCCGGCAAGCACGCCTTTTTCAACGGCTTCTTTTCCCTGGCTTGAAAAACTGGGAATTTTTTTATCGTTAATTGCTTTAATCAAGTTTTCAAATTGTTCGTCTGATAAATGATACATCGGAGTTAAGTAAATTGCATCAACATTCTCAGGTATAATTGATGAAAAATCATTAACATTTGGACTTATTGACACAGCTGTAACTTTAAATTTTTCGCCGGACAAATCTTTTTCAATACTGTCTTTTAACCAGGGTTGAGTTCTTAAATATGCTTCATTGACAAAAATCGCCAATTTCTCAAAAGGTATCTGACTATTAAGCAATTCCAAATCACTTTTTGGAAGTTCCGTAACATCAGCATTGCTTACCCTTTTAAATGCACTTTTTTTAGCCAATTCTGTTTTGCCTGAAATACCATAATCAAAAACCGCAACAACAGGTTTGGGAGGATTTTTTATTGAAATCAGATAATTTGATGAAATAAATCCCAATGAAACAATCACATCGGTTTTACTATCATTTAAGAGATAGTCTACTTTTTGCACAACACTTTGAGTTGTCCAATCACCAACTAAAACTTTATTTTTAAAATAATTTACATTATATTCAGGACTTAAAAAATTTTCTAATTCTATTTTATAAGTTTCTAAAATTTCCGAATTTTTTAAATGATGTCCATCAAATAGAAATGAAATATTTAAATTCTTTTTTGTTTTTGTAACTTCTTTTAAATGTACCGTTTCAAGCTCATTTGCGAATGCAAAATTGTTAAAAGAAAATCCTGTCAACACAAATAGCAACGTAAATAAAATTGAAACCATTTTTTTTAAATACATATTTTTCTATCCGCAATTGCTTAAAATTATGTGAACCAAATTCACTATTTGAATGATATTCAAAAACAGAGCATTATAAAATAGCTTATTAAGTTATATGAAATGTATCTTTTCAGAATTTCACTGTATATTTATAATTTTTTTCTTTTAAAATCAATTCCCCGTTGGAAATTTCAGCAACAGGAATTGTATATTCTTTTTCTAATTTAATTTGACTAAAAACAGGTACAATTTTTTCAATATAACCGCTTTGAGCAAGGAAAACAAATTTTTTATCCTCAGAAATTCTTACTTCATAAACTCCGGCTGGCAATTCACCGATTGGATTTGCTGATTTTACAAGTGCATAAGAAGTCGGTATTGTTTTATGATGTTCATATTTATCAATTTCTTTAATGCCTGATGGGTACAATTCATTTGTAGCAGCAGGGTTTTGATCGCTAATAAACATTAATCCGATAAAAGTTTCTATCATAATTTATCCAATATTATAACTTCCTTAAACCATTATAATGATTATTTCCAAAAAGTACAAAGCACTTGAAATTAATTACTGTTATCTGTATACTTTTAAGTTAATTAATACAATTGGGCTAGTCATGGCATGAGAGCAGAAAAAAGTACAATAATTATAATAGGCAGCGGAATTTCAGGCTTATACACCGCTATTTCTCTTGCAGAAAAATATGAAAATATTCAAGATATTTTACTTGTTACAAAATCTCATTTAAGGGAAAGTAATACAAGGTATGCTCAAGGTGGAATCGTAGCTGTATTGCCCGAAAACAAAGATGATTCTGTAAGTTTGCATATAAAAGACACTCTAAAAGCAGGAGCAGGCTTGTCAGAATTTGATACTGCCCGTTTAATGGCTCAAAATAGTGCAAAAGCAATAAAAGAGCTTATAAATCATGGTGTTGAATTTGACAAAACCGATCAAAATGATATTTCTCTTACCTTAGAAGCTGCTCATAGTGTAAGAAGAGTGCTTCATTCCGGTGGTGATGCGACGGGTAAAAATATTGAGCTTGTCTTAGCTGATGTTGTTCAAAATAACCCTAAAATAAAGATTTTGCAGGAAACTCAAGTTGTTGATTTATTAATTAACGATGAAAATGAATGCAAAGGCGCTGTTTTATTTGACGAAAAAACAAAAGAATATAAAACTGTTTATTCAAATGCAGTAGTTATTGCAACAGGTGGCATCGGTCAAATTTATACAAAAACAACAAACCCAAAAGTAGCAACCGGCGATGGGATTGCTCTTGCATATAGAGCAAATGCTGTTGTACAGGATATAGAATTTGTACAATTTCACCCAACGGGACTAAGTTTGCCAAACAGCGATAATATGTTCCTGATTTCTGAAGCGGTAAGAGGAGAAGGAGCTAAATTAAGAAACAAAAACGGTGAGCTTTTTACCCAAAACTATGACAGAATGGGCGATTTAGCACCAAGAGACATTGTTGCAAGAGCAATATTTTTTGAAATGCAAAAAACAAATTCGCCAAACGTTTATTTAGATACAACTTTTATCGATAAAAATCTTGTCGAAAAAAGATTTCCAAACATTGCAAATGAGTGCAAAAAAAATAATATTGATATAAAAAAAGACTATATTCCCGTTGCACCTGCTGCACACTACTCAATGGGTGGCATAAAAGTTTCACTTGAAGGAAAAACCAATATACAAGGACTTTTTGCTATTGGAGAAGCAAGTTGTAGCGGACTTCATGGAGCAAATAGGCTTGCCAGCAACTCACTTTTGGAATGTACCGTTGCAGCAAGAGAATTAGCTGCTTTTATAGGTAAACAAAATTTAGATAACGTAATTAGTAAAGATGAAAAAATTCAAACGACAATTGATTTATACGATGAAAATTCTGAATATACAAATATAAATTTATCAGATTTGAAAAATCGCTTAAAACAAACTATGTGGAATAATGCAGGAATTATTAGAAATCAGAACGGTTTAATCAAAGCTTTTAAAACTGTTGAAGAAATTACAAAAGATTTTAATCGACCTGATAAATGCCAAAACATTGAAGAATACGAATTTAGAAATATGCTGACTGTTGCAAAATTAATAGTTTGTACGGCAATGCAACGAAAAGAAAGCCGTGGCGCTCATTATAGAGAGGATTTTCCTCAAACTTCAACAAAAGCGATTCATAGTTATATCAAAAAAGGGGAAGAGTTAAATTGTCCGGATACTTGCACAATTTCATAGTTGAAAAGTATGTAAAACAAGCCTTAGAAGAGGATATCGGGTTTGGCGATATTACAACAGACTGTTTTTATAAAAATTCTGATAAAGCTAAAGCTGTTATAAATTCAAGAAACGATGGCATTATCTGCGGTATAGATGTTTTAAAAACGGTTTTTCAGACTCTTGATAAAGATATAAAAGTTGAAATGTATAAACGAGACGGTCATAAAATGTCTAAAGATGAAGATATAGCTTTAATTGAGGGCAATGCAAGAGCAATTTTGACAGGAGAAAGAACTGCTCTTAATTTTATTCAAAGAATGAGCGCAATTGCAACA
>JAQUYY010000177.1 GCA_028691575.1 Candidatus Gastranaerophilales bacterium | reverse complement strand
CTCTGTAATCGAAATATTAATATCAACCGTAATATCATCACCCTTCGGATAAGTTTTTGTATATGCACCGTCTGCCGATTTTTTGAATAGTCCGTCCATAAATTCTGAAAAAACATCATTAAAAGATTTGTCTTTAGCAGAATCTTTTTGAGTCTGAGTTTTCGAATAAGCCTCTGATGCCTGTTTTTTAACTTGTTCTGAGGATGTTTGAGTTTTTGGCTCGGAAGTTTTTTTATCGTAAGGATTGGATTTGGGTGTCGGTTTATTAAAACCGTTTAAAATATCATAATATTTTCTTTTTGATTTATCTTGCAAAAACTCGTATGCTTCAGTTATTTCCTTGAATTTTTCGGCACTAAAATCGTCTCCGTTATTAACGTCAGGATGAAATTTCCTTGCCAAACGCCTGTAAGCGGATTTGATTTCATCATCCGACACCAAGGGAGTTATTTCTAGCGTTTCATAATAATTTTTTTTCTGATTAACCATAATTTTTTCTTTTTTTCTTAGTATATATGATAAATAATCTTAATACTATTTTTATTAAAAAACTCGACTTAATAGAGGGGTTTATGATTTAATATACATAAAATATTAAACAAAAAGGAAAAATTTTTAAATGGACAATATAGTTAAAGTAGGTTTGTTAGGATTAGGTACAGTTGGAAGCGGTGTTTTCAAGACACTGTCTAATTTTGATAATGTTGAGGTTACAAAAATTTCTGTTAGTAATATCAATAAAAAAAGAAATATTGAAGGATTATCACAAGAAATTTTAACTACTGACAGCATGTCAATTGTAAATAATTCTGATATTGACATTATAGTTGAAGTTATCGGCGGAATTAACCCTGCATTTGACCTGATAACCACTGCTATTAAAAATAAAAAACACATAGTTACTGCAAATAAAGAATTAATTGCAAAACATGGTGAAGAAATTTTTGAACTTGCAAAAAAATTTAACGTTTCTGTTTTGTATGAAGCTGCTGTTGCAGGCGGAATACCGATTATTATGCCGATAAAAATGGCTCTTGCAGGAAATAAAATTTCAAAAATTGCAGGTATTTTAAACGGAACAACTAATTTTATTTTAACAAAAATGACAAATGAAAAAGCTGATTTTGAACCGATTTTAAAAGAAGCTCAAGAACTTGGTTACGCAGAAGCCGACCCTACAGGTGATATTCAAGGATACGATGCAGCTTATAAAATTGCTATACTTGCATCTTTAGCTTTTGGAAAACGAATTGACTCTTCTCTGATTTACAGAGAAGGAATTGATAATATTTCAGCCGTTGATATAGAATATGCAGATGACATGGGCTATAAAATAAAATTAATTGCTTTAGCACAAATTACTGAAAATGATAAAGTTGATGTCAGAGTACATCCGATGTTTGTTTCGAAAAAATTACCGATTGCTTATATTGACGGTGTTTTAAATGCCATTTACTTAAAAGGACATCCGGTAGGTGAGGTTATGTTCTCAGGTCCCGGAGCTGGAGAATTTCCAACAGCAAGCTCCGTTGTCGGTGATATTTTAGCTTTAGCTGAGGAAATTCCATATACTGATAATCCTTTGCCGATGTTAAAATGTAAGCATGAAGAAAAAGCAGAACAGCTTGATATTAAACATACTGAAAATAAGTATTATATAAGGGTTAGCGCCCAAAATACTCCGGGTGTAATCGGCGATTTGGGATGTATCTGCGGAAGAAATAAAATCAACTTAAGCAGTATTTTCCAAAAAGGCATTTTGGCGGATGGTTCAGCTCGTGTAGTTCTTTTAACAGAACCGTCCAAGGAAGAAGCTGTTCAAAAAGCTGTCGAAGAGATGAACGCTCATTCTCAGGTAAAACAAGTTATGAATGTAATAAGGGTAATGGACTAATGCAAACAAAATGTAAAAAATACACAGGTTTAATCAATAGATACAAAGGATTTTTACCTGTAAATGATAAAACTCCTGTAATAACAATTAATGAAGGCAATACACCATTAATAAAAGCAGATAATCTGGCAAAAAAAATCGGTTTAAATGCCAATGTCTATGTAAAATTTGAAGGTGCTAATCCTACGGGAAGTTTTAAGGACAGAGGAATGACAATGGCTGTATCAAAAGCTGTTGAAGAAGGCAGCAATGCCATAATTTGTGCAAGTACAGGAAATACAAGTGCAGCAGCTGCTGCATACGGTGCAAAAGCCGGTCTTAGAACATTTGTTCTGATTCCCGACGGTTATATCGCTCTTGGTAAATTAGCCCAGGCAATGATGTATGGAGCTGAAGTTATTGCAATTAAAGGCAATTTCGATGAAGCATTAGAAATAGTAAGAGAAATTGCTGCAAATCAGCCTATTACTCTTGTAAATTCAGTTAATCCATACAGAATTGAGGGACAAAAAACCGCTGCGTTTGAAATTTGCGATGTTTTAGGAAAAGCTCCCGAATATTTATGTATTCCTGTTGGAAATGCCGGTAATATAACAGCTTATTGGAAAGGTTTTGAAGAGTATAATCACAAAGGTATAGTCAATAATTTACCTAAAATGTATGGATTTGAAGCAGAAGGTGCTGCTGCAATTGTTAAAGGTGAAAGAATAATGAAGCCTGAGACTTTAGCAACTGCTATCAGAATAGGTAATCCTGCAAGTTGGAAACAGGCTGAAAACGCTCGTGATAAATCCGGCGGAATAATTGATTTTGTGACAGAAGAAGAAATTGTTGAAGCATATCAGCTTCTTGCGAAAAACGAAGGCGTTTTAGCAGAACCGGCTAGTGCTGCATCTGTTGCAGGTTTAATAAAATCTCATAAAGCAGGTCTGATAAAAGAAGGAAGCGATATTGTTTGTGTTCTTACAGGAAACGGCTTAAAAGATCCTGATAATGCAATTAAGTTCTCACAAACAAAGATTAAAAAAACTTCTTCTGATATAAAAGAAATCATTAAAGTTCTTAATTTATAATTTTATCAAATTTAAAAAGCCCTTATAAAAAGGGCTTTTTTTTTAAAATAATTTTAATTGTTTATCAGCTATTTGCTTTTTATATTGCTCACAATCAAAACAGCCGATATCTTCGGATACTTTTGATGTTATATTTTGAGTTTTTGCCTGACCCGCATTGCATTTTTGTAAGTATATACAAGCTATGCATGGTATCCATTTTTTAGCCATAATTAAATAAACAGATCTCGTTTTCCATTTTCAAGAGAAGATAATTTTTCTTGTACCATACTTTTGATTTTTTCATCAGTTATATTTGCAATTTGTTTTTCAATTAATTTATTACCGGCTGTTTGTGTTTTAGATGTTGCATAATCCAATAAATATTCTTTAAAGGTTAAAATAGCATTTGTTCCGCAGAATTTTTTAATCAATCCCGGTTTAGCTAAATCCATAAAATCTTTTCCTACTCTACCAAGCCTGTAACAACTTGTGCAGAAACTTGGCAAAAATCCATGTTCGCTAAGTTCCATAATCATTTCTTCTAATGATCTTGTATCACCCGATTGGAATTGGCTTGTAGCTTCTTTATGTACTGAATATCCACCGGGGTTAGTTGCAGATGCCGCACTTATTTGAGAAATACCAAGTTCAATAATTTCTCTTCTCATTTGAGGAGTTTCTCTGGTTGATAAAACTAATCCTGTATAAGGAACTGACAATCTTATTACTGCTACTAATTTCTTAAATTCCTTATCACTCATTTGAGCAGGAGGATTTTTAGAAAATTCAACACCTTCTGCCGGCTCAATTCTAGGTACAGAAATAGTATGAGGACCAACCCCATAAGTTTCATCCAAATGTTGTGAATGCATCAACGTTGCAAGTGTTTCAAATTTATAATCGGCAAGCCCGAATAACGGACCTATACCAACATCATTTATTCCTGCTTCTAAAGCTCTATCCATAGCTTCTAAACGCCATTCGTAATTGGCTTTTTTGCCGGCAGGATGCACCTCTTTATATGTTTTTTTATGATAAGTTTCTTGAAATACTTGATAAGTGCCTATTCCAAAAGTATTTAATCTTTTAAAATCTTCAACGCTCAAAGGTGCAATATTAACGTTTATTCTTCTGATTTCTCCGTTAAGCTCTTTAGTTGCGTAAATTTTTTGCATTATATTATTAAGATAATCAAGTCCTGTTTCGTGATAATCTTCGCCGGTTAACAAAATTATTCTTTTATGTCCCATATTCATTATGGCTTTTGCTTCTTCCACAACTTCATCAGGAGTTAAAACTCTTCTTTGAATATTTTTATTATCACGTCTAAAAGCACAATAGACACAGTTGTTTGTACAAACATTTGCCGCATATAAAGGAGCAAACAATACAATAATGTTTTCGTAAATTTTTTCTTTTAATTGTTTAGATGTTTTAAAAATTTTA
>JAQUYY010000176.1 GCA_028691575.1 Candidatus Gastranaerophilales bacterium | reverse complement strand
TTTATCAAGGCGTTTAAACTTTTGAAAGTAGCGGGTGCTTACTGGCGTGGTGATGAAAAAAATAAAATGCTTCAAAGAATCTATGCAACTGCATTTTTAACAAAGGAAGATTTAGATGCCTATTTAACACAATTGGAAGAAGCCGAAAAAAGGGATCACAGAAAACTGGGGACTCAACTTGATTTATTCAGTATTAGAGAAGAAGTCGGTTCGGGCTTTGTTTTGTGGCATCCCAATTTAGCATTAGTCAGAGAACAAATTGAAAATTACTGGCGTTCCGAACATAGAAAAAGAGGCTACGATATTGTTGTAACTCCGCATATCGCAAAACCTGATTTATGGAGAATTTCAGGGCATACCGAGCATTACGCAGAAAACATGTTCTATGTAAAAGCTGATGAGCAGGATTATATTTTAAAACCAATGAATTGTCCATTTCACATGCTTATTTATCAAGCAAACAGACATAGTTATAGAAGTTTGCCTCTAAGAATGGCAGAATTAGGTACAGTTTATCGAAATGAACGCTCCGGTGCATTGTCAGGATTAACTAGAGTTCAAGGTTTTACGCAGGATGATGCTCATATTTTCTGTACCTTAGACCAGTTTGTGGATGAAATTATCGGAGTTATTGATTTTGTAGACTATACTTTAAAACTGTTTGATATGTCTTATGAAGTCGAATTATCAACCCGTCCCGAAAAATTTGTCGGAGATATAAATAATTGGAATAAAGCAGAAGAAGGATTAAAAAATGCCCTTGAGAAAAAAGGCTTGAATTATGAAATTAACGAAGGCGATGGTGCATTTTACGGACCTAAAATCGACTTTAAATTAAAAGATGCTCTTGGAAGAACCTGGCAAGGTGCTACGGTTCAGCTTGATTTTAATTTGCCTGAAAGGTTTGAATTAAAATATCAGGATAAAGACGGCTCAATGCAAACTCCTGTAATGCTTCATAGGGTTATCTTCGGCTCGATGGAAAGATTTATGGGAATCCTTATTGAGCATTATGCAGGGGCTTTTCCGGCATGGCTTGCGCCTGAGCAGGTTATAGTCGTTCCTATTTCTGATAAGCAGGCAGAATATGCCCAAACAATTTATCAAAAACTTAAAAATAACAACATAAGAGTTCGCTTAGATGATAGAAATGAAAGTATGAATTATAAAATCAGAGAAGCACTTCAAGGTAAAAAAGTACCTTATGTGCTGGTGGTTGGTGATAAAGAAATTGAAGCAAATGAAGTTGCAGTAAGAAAAAGAGCTGTTGGAAATATTGGCAATATGTCTGTTGACAGCTTTGTGGAAAGATTATCGGAAGAAATCACCACGAAAGGAAAAACCACTATCGAATAAATCTTCTTTTCTGGCTTAAAACAAACCAAAAAGGAGTTTGCGCAAATAAAGCGGGCGAGTTTAATTAAAAAGTGAAAAAACTGAGCTGTTATTAAAATCTGCCGTTAAAAACATTGAAAAACTTTTATCAAATAGTTTATACTAAAATATTATACAAATATCTAATGTTTGTATATGCAATGTTAGGTATTCTCTCTCTGTGATTAGAGAGGGAATTTTTTATGAATAAATTTATATTTCAAAAAATAATTCTTCCTGCATATTATGCTTATAAAGGAAAGGATTATTTGAAATATTATTATGAGTTTTCAAAAAGAGATGAGTTTTCAGCAGAACAATTAAAAGAAATTCAATGGAATAAGCTAAAAAAATTATTAAAATTTTGTTATGAAGAAATTCCGTATTACAGAAATTTATTTGTTAAAAACGATTTACATCCGCTAGATATTAGAAATTTCGAAGATTATGCCAAGCTTCCCGAATTAAAAAAAGAAAATATTAGAGATGATTATCAGCATTTAATATATCCGAAATTACCGCAAAAAGAACTCTGTTTTTCTTCAACAGGAGGCTCTACCGGAATTCCCGTTAAAATTTATAAAAGCGTAGAAGATAATGAAAAAGGTTATTCTCTTCGATATCGTTCAAATGCTTGGTGTGACTGGTATTTGTGGGACAAATCTGTTTGGCTTGTAGCAGATTTAAAAAGGCTCTCCGAACAAGATTTAAAATGCGGATGTAAACAAAAAATCGGCAACTGGTTAAGACGAAAATTGATTTTAGATACAAGAAATTGCAAAAAAGAAGATATGTTTAATTGGGTTAAACAAATAAATTCAAATAAACCGGAGCATTTATACGGATATACCAGTTTAATTGAAAAGTTTGCCCATTTTATTTTAGAAAATAATTTAGAGATAAAATGTCTAAAAAATGTTTTCACGACAGCAGAGCCATTAAGGTTCAGAAAAGATATCGAAAAAGCTTTTAACGCAAATGTTTATGATCAATACGGCTCTTCTGAAATTCCTTGTATCGCCCATGAATGCAAAGAGGGAAATATGCACATTAATATTGACGAGGTATTAGTTGAATTTGTTGATATTGAAAATTGTAATGAAATCAAAAAAATTGTCTGCACACCTCTTTATATATACGGAATGCCTTTATTAAGGTATGATTTGGGTGATATAGCAGTAAAAAGTGAGATAAAATGCTCTTGCAATCTTTCATATCCTGTTATGGAGTTAAAAATTGGCAGAATAAGCGATAATCTATTATCTCCTAACGGCAAGCTTCTTCCTACTGCAAACATCGGATGGCATTTGTCTTCTGTAACCAATGCTATCAAACAATTTCAGATTATTCAAAATGATATCAGCACATTAGAAGTATATCTTGCCGTTAAAGATTTTTATAATAATTTAGAAGAGTTAAAAATTAAAAATTTATTACAAGGATTGTTAAAATCAGAATCCGTTGATATTAAATTTATTTATTTAAAAGAAATAAAACCCTCTCATAACGGAAAATACAGACCCGTAATCTCTAATGTTTTAAACAATAATTCGTCATTGCTTATCTAAACAGCCGAAAAGGATTTATCTGAAAAATTTCTTGATTTTCTCGAAAATTCTTCAATCCGTCAACTCACTCATAGTCCCGTTTATTTCAGCATCAGCAGCTTCCAGGAGTTTATACGTCATGTAAGCACCTAATGCAACTGCTTTCGGGTCTAAAGATGTATTATTTGCAGCATCAATTATTGCAGCATTAATTTCGGGATTTTCTTCTTTAATGTAATGTATCATTAATTTGCGCCAAGAATTAACATCTTGCAGACACTCTACAATAACTGATTCTTTATTCTCTTCTGATATTAAAGGAAGCAAAAAATTATCCTTTCACATACTTAATCAAGACTTATTATAAAATTATATTTGTATTTTGTACAAAAGTTTTATAAAACTTAATACTATTCTTCAGTGGTTTCTTCTATTTCTTCTATTTCTTCGACTTGTTCATCTTGAACAGATGTTCTGATTGAATAATTTTTAGCTTTTCCTTTTACCAATTTATCTTTATGTTTTTTAACCTGACGGTTCAGTTTATCTGAAACAAGGTCTATACTTGCATACATAGATTCGGCTTCTTCTGTAACATGAATTTTTGCACCGTCAAGAAAACATGTGACTTCAGCAGTATGATTTTCAGCTACGCTGGGGTTTTTTATAACATTTAAAGTTACAACAATATTTCTAACTTGATCAAAATGATTTGCAACTTTTCCGATTTTTTCATCAATATAACTTCTGATTGCAGGTGTTATATCTATATTTTTTCCATTTACTGTTATTGCCATGAACTTCCTCCTAAATAACTCTTATATAACTTTATGATTATACCCGATTTTAAATATTCTTCAAACCTCTTTTTAGAAAAATTTAATATTTTAAACAAATATAGTTTAAATATAGGATATAAGCCGAATAAATAAATGGAATAATTGTAATAGTAAAATTGGGGTAGGGGTAAAACAGATGATTAAAATAAAATTTGCGATAATATTTGTAAGTTGCTTGTTTCTTTTGCAGAGCGCAGTTTTTGCAAATGAAAAAATAGCTGTTTTTTCCGTAAATATCCCGGCTACAGGCTCTAGTTTTTCTGTTTATCCTAATTCATTAAATATTATAGCAAATGATGTAATAAACAATATGAACCTCGGCAATCAACTAAGGGCATTGGATTTTATAAGCACAGAACAAACTATTAACAATAAAGGTTTAAAAAATGAATATATCGAATTTTTAAGAAAATACAAAACGACTTATGCGATAGATTATGATACATGTTCTAAATTAGGCGATGAATTGGGTGTGGATAAATTTTTGCTTATATCCGGCGGTTTTGATGCTCAAAATATGATTCTAAAACGTAGTTGGCTTGATAAATTAAGCTTTCCGGGTGTAAATACAATGAAACCTTCTTATAAATTCCTTGTAACCGCACTTTTAATTGACATAAAAAACGGTGTTAGAGTATGGGAACAAACTTACTCTGAT
>JAQUYY010000175.1 GCA_028691575.1 Candidatus Gastranaerophilales bacterium | reverse complement strand
TTAAAAATTTGCGCCAACATATAATGCAAATCGCCATTGTCATGATTTTTTAAAATTGCTGATTCTAAAATATTTATAGCTTCGTCATGATTTTTTTGGAAGACATAAACAGAAACGAGAGATTTATAAGCATCTATATCTTTGGGATTTAATTCAATAGTTTTCTTGAAATTTTTAATCGCAAGTTCTAAATCCTTTTGCTCATAAGCAATACAGCCCATATTATAATATGCCCAGCTATAATCCGGGTTTAAAGAAATTACATTTTTATACTCTTCAAGTGCTTTTTCAATATTTCCCTGCCTTCTATACTCATAGGCAAGATAAAAATGAGCGTATACATCGGTAGGATTTAATTTTATTGCGGTTTTATAATGTTTTATCGCATCTGTAAAATTTTCTTTTTTAGCTAAAAGGCATGCTAAATTAAAATGAGCATTAGCATCTTTTGAATCAAGCGAAAGTGTTTTTTGATAAGAATTAATTGCCTCGTCTGTTTTACCCTGTCTATCGTATAAAAAAGCCAAATTATAGTGGTAATCAGCTTCATGCGGAGCAAGCGAAACGGCTTTTTGATAGGCATCTTTTGCAAAAACAGGATTATTTAATTTTTCGTAAATAATCCCAATATTAAAATAAATATCAGGCTCGTCAGGAAACACTTTAATTAGTGAATTATACTGAATAAGAGCTTCCTCATGTTTATTATTGTCAAGCAGGGCTACGGCAAATTCTTTTCTTAAATTAAAATCGGAAGGATTTGTTCTAACCTTATCTGCTAATTTTTTTAGTTTTTCTTCTTGTGAAACGGTCATAAAAAATACCTTAAATATATTTATTATTAAATTTTATCAGACAAATTCAATAACGGCAAGGATTTTACAAAACGTATAGTATAATATTGAATACTAAACAAAATTATTCTGTATATGTAAATGTAGATGCTTTATATAAGTTTATGAAGTTTTCATAACCCTAATTTTCCTAGGTTTCAAGCTAAGTTTTTCAAGCTTATAAAAACAATCGTTATTTCTTTTTAAACCATGCCTTTTTTGTACTTTATAATAAACATGTAAATAAAGGAAAGGGGTGGTGGCTCATAGTCCAAGAAATTGGCTAGATTAGAGATTCAATGTTTAATTGACTATTAAAAATTGAGAGGATTCAATTCATTGGAGGAATGGTTATAACAAGGAATGTTATTGTAAGATTTTTTTAAAACTCCGATAATCCTGTAAAAAATTAAAGATTTAACAAAAAACCATGATTTTTATCATGGTTTTTTGGATATGAAAAATTATTTTTTACACCCGCATTTTAAATAACAGGTTAAAACCAATGTTGGTATTAAAAAAAAGAAAAATAACATTAGTTTATAAATTCCGATCAATAAAACCCATAAAAATGAAAAATCTTCTTTATCTATTTTGTATAAAGAATGGTGAAGGTTGTAAATAAAATCGTAATTAAAATAAACAATGATATGGTGCAAAATTAACAATAAAAAACCTATTAAAAATCCCTTAAAAAATAAATTTCTGATTAATTTTAAATTATTCATAATTTCTCCTTTTATTCATACAAATACAAAGCAGAACAGCCATAGCCTGTATTATCCGTTGCCGTTGAACCTTCAATACAAGTTGTTGAAGGTTCATAAAATCCTCTGGCACCAAGAGGAATTAATGTAGTTGAGATTATACTTGCATAAAATATATCTTTTCCGCATGTATTTGGTTTTTTAAATCCATTTACATCAATTTTTAATTCGCCACATCTTAAATAATCTCCGCCACTAGAGCTTGTAGTACTTGAACAGTTTGATGTATATAAGCTAAACATCACAAATGCTCCGTTATTTAAAATTAATGCAGGTCTGGTTAATCCGGTTCTGCTTGTCCCTCTTAATAAAAACCAATCACCATCATCATGCCAGCATCCGTCTGCACTTGCACCACTTCCACTTCCTCCGTTTGCAGCATCTCCGGAGCAATCCTTTATAAAATTGAGTTTTGAAGCATAAGCATTTTTTAAATCTTCAGAACCTGCACCATCACCGGGAAAAGCACCTGCTAAAGTTCCGCCGTTATCGACAGCAATCAACTGAGTTGCTTGAGCAAGGTCTGAATATACTTTTTTCCAGGCTGCTTTTAATTCTGCATCGCTTGTTGTTCCAAATAACGTTGGGATTGCAATACTGGCAATTATTCCGATTATTGCAATTACTATTAATGTTTCTGCCAGAGTAAATCCTAACCTTTTTATAAATTTATTATTTGATTGTTGCATTACCTTTAACATATCTTTTATTCTCCATTTATGCTTGTTGTCTTGAAACCTCATAATTAACGGCACAAAAAACATTTTCGCCGTACACGCTGCCACAAATGTTTTTATTAGCCTCAGCTCGGTTTCGCTTTTTGTATTTAATTTTGACACCTTTTAAACACAAATATCTACAAGTAATTTTAGTCGATTTTAAAAAACTTTTTCACCTACATATAAAGTAGATTATTTTATTTAAATAAAAAAACCCTGCTAATAGCAAGGTATTGTTTCATTCCTTTTTGATTGATGCTTTTTAATTAGTTACAAACGGTAAATTGATTTCATACATTGGTTTTATTGAAATTTCATATTTATCAAGAGTTTGAGTCATTGATTTTTCCAAATTTTCAATCGCATCTTTTTCGGTTTTTCCAAATCCGATTAGATTGTACATTATGCAATTTGCTATAAAATTATTATTTCTTCTGCTTTTATAAATTAATGCGGGATATTCTATATGAAGTTTTTCTGACATTTTTTAAGCCCTCTTACTTTTACCAACTTTCCTTATATTATATTTATCGGCAAATTTTATTAGGACTTTAATTTTATTTTTAAAATTTATATCAGATTTAAGAAAAGTTCGATTTTCTAAAAATCAAACTTTTTTGCATTCTTATATAAAAAAAGAGCGTTTAACGCTCTTTTAATTATATTGCCAACATCCTAATTAATCTTTAAGGTTATTCATTAAAGATTTAAAAATCAAATTTGAATTATAAGGCATTTTTATATTATGTCTATCAAACAATTTAAAAGCCTCATATTCTTTTAAATCAACTATATTATTCATTTTATTTAAACTTTTTATACTCATTTTTTTCTTTATACAAACTAGCATCTATATATATAAAGTATATACAGATGCTCAAATTTCTTGTTATTAAGCAAATAGTAATATTTGTTTACAAATTATCTGGGTCTTGTTTGGTTTAATTTTGCCCTAAGTTCTCTAAATCTTGTTATATCTTCTTGAGAGCGGGTAGTTTCTCTAAATAAAACTTGAGCGGAAGGATGAACCATTAAAATATAATCCATATGTACTTCCAGGAAGTTATATTTTCTAGGCGGACCGCCTCTTTTGTCAACAATTTCGGCATCCGTAACGGCTAAAAATCTTCTGCCTTTGTCATTTAAGAGATCGGTTAATTCTCTATTCGTATTTGTATATTTTGATACATGGACAGTACCTTTAATATCATGGTCTACTGTGAGAATTAACACCTCAACAGGAATCGTATCAACATTTTTGCTCATTATCAGTCCTTTTCTCTATTAAGCATATTTTATTTTAGTATAATATAAAACCTGAATTTACGCTAGATTATTTCATTTTTTTAACAGGTTTTTCATTAGTTTGGAGGAGTTTTTTATAAATCACAAGCTTAAATGATGCATTTTGAAAAGATGTTTGGAAGTTTTTTTCAATTTTATAATTTTTGTAGATAAAATTACAGATATTTTGTCCATAATCTTTACAAAAGTATGTATATCCGTATTCTGCAGTATTTCGATTATTTATAAAAATATAATCAGGAGAATTTTTTAACAAATCATTAATAATATTTTGTTCGCCATACATTTCAACGTATAGAGGTAAAAGAGAATGATATTTATCCATAGAAGCTTTATTTGTAAGAAAATTAAACATAGCACCTTCCGGAAGAACTAGAATTGTTGAGCTTTCCGGAATATTTGTATTAATATAATCAAGAATTTTTTTATAAATAAATCCATTTTCTTTATCGGCATAAATTGTTCCTCTGCTGGTTTTTATCGCAAAATTACGATTATTGGCATATGGGATTTCTTTTATAATAAATAAAATTCCAATAAATATAATTACGATAGCAAAAGTTTTTTGCCATATTTGTTTGTCGATTTTTTTAAAATATTCAGGCAATTTTTCTGTCCAAAATATTGAAAAAACAGTAATTAAGAGAACAAATGCAAATGTTCCATAGACGTGTAAACTAAGAAAGAAAAAGGTTTTGGTACTTATTAAAAGTGCTATTGCCGATAATACAAGAAAAATCAAATTGTTTTTATTTTTGTTTTTTTTAAAATATTCATATGCTGCAAAAATTGTTAAAAAGACTGT
>JAQUYY010000174.1 GCA_028691575.1 Candidatus Gastranaerophilales bacterium | reverse complement strand
TAATAGGTAGTTTTTTTATATTCTCTCCATCAACTACAAAAACCCTTTCAGTAACAACAACCCAAATTTCTATTCCAAACCACCCTATAAAATGGCTCAAATCAGTAAGTGTAAACCAAATAAGTAAGGAACAACATTTAGTAGAAATACCTACATATGCAACCAGTGTAAAGGTAACTATAGCTTCTACTACAAAGGAACTAGGTAATAATGATTATAGTAATATAGATAGACAAAAACTCAGTGAATTAGCAACAGAAAACAGTAAATCACTTGCATCACTTGAACTAGCTAAATCTCTACAAAAGAAATCCTTTTTCCAAAGAATAATCTCTTCCATAACTAAAGCAGGTTCTTACATGTTTGCTACAGTAGAAGATGCATTAGCTGAAGGAACAGAAGAAACTACAACAATAGATATTGCACCTGTGGTTAATTTGGAAATTGATACACCACATGCTGAAGATGAACAAGAAGTAACAAATACAGATGAAGTAATTGAAGAAGAAACAGTTGTAGAAGAACAATCAACTACAACAGAACAAGAAGAAGTAACTGAAGCTACAACAAATATAACAGATACAACTTCTACTTCTTCAACATCAACTGCAACAGAAGAAACTTCTTCATCTACAACAATTACAACAGTTCCATCAGATACATCATCTACCTCTTCAACTGAAGAATTAATTGAAGAAGAACTTTCTACTTCAACTGAACAAACAGAAGTAATTGCAACTACAGCACTTCCATCAGATACATCATCTACAACCTCTTCTTCAGTAACCGAACAACAACTAGCCTCATCAACCGACATAGTTCTAGTAGAATACGAAACACCAGCACCTGTATTCGCAGAAGCAGAAACTGATACAGGAAAGATAGTTACAATAAGTGCAGAAGATAGTGAAGAAGAACCTATAGTAGATGTACTAGCTTTCACAAACATTCCAGAAATCTATAAGGTAGGACAAGAAAACAAAATAAAGATTAAATGGACAAACAATGATAACGAAAACGTTACCTTTAGAGCATATGATTTAAATAACAATGGTAAACTAGACTATATAGAATGGATTGTTCCACACTTATCTACACAAACATTTGAAATCATATTCATATCTAAAGCATTTCAATTAGATGCAGATAGAAACATACTTGCAGATATATATGAAGAAGTAAGTGCTCAAGACAACACTTGGGCTACTATAGAGAATGGTCAATACATGAGAGTTACTTTTGAACAACTACTTGATGATTCAAAAGATATTACTATATATGCTAGACCTTCTGCTTATTTACCTACAGAAAATTCATCTATTGAAGTTTATCCAGTTTACACAGATGATGAAGGTAATACTACAGTAGGTGATAAATTAGATTTAGTAAATGACAAAACCAATCCTGACTTTTCTAATATAACCTTGGAAGGTAAATATAGAGTATTACTTTCAAACCTAGACCAACCTACAAAACTCTTTGACCTCAAGTTCAATGGAAATGTTGATGTTGATTATGTGGTGGATCCAGATACAAATACTTGGATGGGTGGAACTGATAACAATTATTCAACTGATTCAAACTGGAGTTTGGGACACAAACCAGCTGCTGGAGAAAATGTTACTGTTGCAAATAGTGTAAATTTAGTTATAAACGAAGCAACAGCTGCACTCAATTCATTTGATATGACAGGTTATACAGGAACACTTTCTGGTTCTAGTAATATTACCGTAACTGTTACTTCTGGAACTTCTACAGTTCTCTTTGCCGGGACTTCTCCTAGTTGGTCTGGAACTTTATTATTAAATCCAGGAACTGGGACTGTAATTGATTTTACAGGTAATAATACTATTAACAATTTAATAGTTAATGATAGTGGATCAGGTTTTATAATTTTTAAAGATTCTTCTACTTTTAATCAACTCACAATCAATGGTCCGAAAACAATTCTATTTGATACAGGAACAACACAAAACATAGGGAGAATAAATGTAAATAGTTCTGCAGAAAATATTGTTACTTTAAGTGCAACAACTACTTCAACTGCAACTTCTACTTCTTCTCCAATTCTCAATCTCACAGGAACTCCTATAGTAGATGCAAACTTAGATTACTTAAATATTCAAAATGTTAGTGTCACTCCAGAAAATGCTTGGAATGTTGGGTTGCATAGCACTATTGCTTCTTCAGGATTAGATTTTAGTGGAAGTGGATCAGTTCTTATACCAAATTCTCCAACAGCTAATCAATTTTCTAGTACAAGTTTTTCTTTTTATTCTGCAGAAATGTGGATAAAACCTAAAAGTTACACAAACAGTAGTTTTTTTGATAAAACAAATTATACAACATATCCTATAGATAATAAAAGTGGTTATAAATTTGCCTTTTATGATAACTCTGGAAAATTAATATTTTATACAATAACATGGGGAGGTGGTTATACTAATTCAATTAGTAATGAAAATATAAATTTCAATCAATTAAACCATATAGTTATGGTTTTTTCAAAAACTAGTGATTATTTTTATCCATCATTAAGACAACTTATATATATTAACGGCGTTGAGGTAACTTATTCTCAATATGCAGTTGATTCTTTTAATAGGAGAGGTGATGATTCAATAGTAAATTTATATTTAGGTAAAAATTTAGATGGAACAATATATTCCACAAGAATTTATAAGAATGTAGTTCTTACGCCTACAGAAATTTCAACTCTATACAATGCTGGTGTTGATGCAATAAACCCCCTTAATAAAGCAACTTCGGAATATTTATTTAATGAAGGAACCGGAAACATAACAGCAGATAGAATATCTGGAGTAACAGGAGCAATAACAGGTGCAACTTGGTTAAACTCTGGTTGGGTAGCGGGAGTGGTTCCAGATGCACCTTTAATCACTTCGACTGAATCACAAAATGGCCAAGTAAAAATTGATTTTACTCCTCCAGAATATAATGGTGGATTAGAAATAGATTATTATATTGCAGAGTCAAATCCAGAAGGAATAATTGCAACAACAACAAATACTTCAACTATTACAGTGACGGGTCTTACAAATTATACTCCTTATACTTTTACCATGTATGCACATAATCTTATAGGAACTTCCACTACTTCTACAGAATCAGAAGAAGTCATTCCAAAAAATATTCCAAACATTCCAGTGTTAGTTTCTCCAGCAAATGAATTCAATACAATGGACACAACTCCAACTTTATCTGTATTATATTCAGATAGTGATCAAGAACATCCTACAGGTGTAACACATTATAGAATTGCTACGAGTTCAGAAAATTGTCTTTCAGAGATAGTAGTAAATTCAGGAACTTCTACAGAGACATCATCAAATTATGCAACAACAACTTATACTCCAAGTTCTTCAATAGGAAGTGATGGAGTCTATTATTGGTGTGCACAAAATTTTAATGGATTGAATTCTTCAGAATGGACAAGTATGGGGAGTTTTGTTGTAGATACAATAGCTCCAACAGGAAGTATTAGTATTAATAATGGAGCGGAATATTCAATTTCTAAAAGTATAACTGTAACAAATAATGCGAGTAGTGACGCTTATGAATTAAATACATATTGTCCTTATAATTGTATATGGAGTACTCTTTCGACAAATCCTTATATATATATATCAACAGAAACATTTGACGGTGTTATTACCAAGGACGTTAGATTTCGTGATAAAGCCGGAAATGTAGGTCCTTGGTACTCAGACAGTATTATTATAGACACAGCTCCTGCTACAGCAACTATAGAATACTCAACAACAACAGAAAATGAATTAATCGCAACCTTTGTTTGTAATGATAATATAAAAAGTGATTTTAATGGAATAGTAGAAGGTTCAGGTTGTGACAGAGTTTACTATGAACTTGATGGTTCAAACCCAAATACATCTTCTCCTTATGTTAATGCTTCTAATAACTGGCAATTAATTTTATCTCTTTCAGAAAGTTATGATATTAATTTTTTTACAAAAGATTTAGCAGGTAATTTAGGTCCTCACTCCGAAGAAGGACACCACATAGTAGATCGCTCCGCTCCCAACACCTCCGACAACTATTCACACAATAATGAATGGACAAAAACAACTCAAATTATCACTCTCGACCCCTACGACCCCTACCCAAGCTTCGGTATGTATTGGACACGATATTGTCTAGACACAGACAATTCATGTGAACCTGTAGATGGACACGATTACACAACTCCAGTAACAATAGAAACAGAAGGAACTTCATACTTCAGATATGCATCAGAAGATAATTCAGGAAATAGACAAACTACAGTAAGTAAAACTGTAAAAATAGATACAGTCAGTCCATCAACATCAGCTTCAAGTGGAGAATATACATTTGGAACACTATCAGGTGCTAATGTAGTAGTTACACTTACATCAGATGATGTAACTTCAGGAATAGCTTCAACTAAATATTGTATGGATACT
>JAQUYY010000173.1 GCA_028691575.1 Candidatus Gastranaerophilales bacterium | reverse complement strand
GCTTTCAGAGATGATCTTTAGATCTTTCAGTGCTACCGACAGTTCGCTCTCTCTGGTTTTTCTTTCTGAAATATCTCTTATCTGAGAAATAAAATAATTCTCTTTTCCGGATTTTGAGCTAACATAAGTAAGTTCTATCGAAAATATTTCTCCGTTCTTCCTTTTTCCGCGCAGATCTTCACCACTATCAATATTCGAGACGACCTGTCCCGACAGAACTTCATTCATCTGCTTATTGTAATTTGCAGTCCTCTCTTCCGACATTAGAGAATGAATACTTTTTCCGATAAGCTCTTCTTCTGAATATCCGAACATTTTCAGTGCCGATCTGTTTACAAAACTTATGATCTTATCAGAATCCGAAATAATAAAAGCATCATGGGAATTATTAAAAATATCCTTCGTGTTTAAGATCGATATTATATCCGGGGAATTCTTCAATCTGATCCTGAATTTATCTTTGATAAATATTAATATATTTTAAACGGAATTGCCATAATAAAATATAAAAAAAGCCCCGAAAACTTCGGGGCTTTTGCTGATATTAAGTGAGATCTAGTTTTTAGCTACTACATACCAGAAGAGTTTTGTTTCCGAAGCAGGCGTGTACAGATAAGATGTCGTAGCTACATTGGTTACGAAAGTGAATGTTCCGTAAGGATCTGTAGAAGAATAAACATCGTAGCTGGTTGCACCAGAAACAGCATCCCAAGAAACGGTGATGTCCGTTGCTCCGGGTGTTGTAGTTACATTGATCGGAGCGGAAAGAGGAGCCAAGATAACTGTCCATGTTCCGCTGTAAGCGCTTGAACCGAAACTGTTGGTAGAAAGTACTTTCCAGTAGTAAGTTCCGAGAGCCATGTCAGCCGTAGGTGTATAGTTACTTACAGAAACAGTTTCGTCAATTTCAGGAGAACCGAAGTTCGAGTTGTTGTCAGCCTGAATATTGTAAGAAGTAGCTCCTGATACATCGTTCCAGTCAAAGGCGGGTTTTAAAATATACAATGTTGATGCATCGGTCGGAGCTGCCAGAGAAGGAGCTGCCGGAGCAGATCCTAGAATTACGGACCAGCCGGAAGTATAAGCACTTGAACCATTAGCGTTAGTTGCCAATACTCTCCAGTACCAAGTACCCACAGGCAAATTAGAAGCAGGTGTATATGTACTTGCAGTAGGAGAATTTGTATAATCGACAGAAGTGAAACCGGAGTTATTGTCGATCTGTATAGTGTAAGAAGTGGCTCCTGATACATCGTTCCAGTCAAATGTAGGTGTCAGGTCAGTTGAAGAGCTTGCGTTTGCCGGTGAAATAAGCGACGGAGCAGCCGGCGGAGTTCCGCCGACAGGTGTTCCGTTTATTATAATATCGTCAACACTGACTCCATAGCCACCCTGGTAAATTCCTTCGAATGCGACGTAGAAATCATTTGAGAGTACAGCATCGCTTATATTGAGCGATCCGGATTGCCATGTAGTATAGTTCCCTGAATATTCAGAACCGAGTTGTACCCATGAACCGCTGAGGCTCGTTTTATAATATACCTTCAGATTATTGTTATAAATGTTCGGACCGGACTTCAGATATGTGGTTACATACTTGAAAGTCAAAGTTACATTTGAGTAACCTGTAAAGTCAAATCTTGGTGTTACAAGCTTGCTTGTAGCAGCAGAAGCGGGTTTTAAATACGCAAAATAAGATCCTTCGGAAGGCGCTGTCGGTCTTGTTGAAGTAGTAACAAAAGTCCAGCCGCCGGCCTGAGTCCATCCGTTGGGAATATATCCGCTGTTCTCAAATCCCATAGATGAAGCTGAAGGGGGTAAAGGTTCCATTAATGTTTCTGCGCCGGCTGATTTGGAATTAGAATATGTGCCGACCTGATACCATTCACCCTGATTGTCCTGTCTCTCAGCGCCGGCTCTCGACCAGATCTCGTAAATGTAACCGGTTTCCGCTGTAAGACCTGTATGGCTGTATGAAGTTCCATTACCGTAATAGATAACAGTACCACCGCCGGGAATCGAGTTGCCGACAGAGTAAACTGTCCCGTCAACCGGATCGCCTATCGTATTTCCTTCAAGCGCCCAAGCTACGAGAACGTTGTCGTTAAATTCGTTAAGTGTCCATGACAAATCTATCTGGCTTGTGGAAACTCCAGATGCGGCAAGAGAACCGCCTGTAGGAACACCGCCGAGATATTCCTGAGTTAAAACAAGGGCTGAAGAAGCGTCAAGTGCTCCAGTTCCGAGTTTCCCGGCATATAAAGTATTTGTTTCATAAGCATAAACATTCCAAACTGATGCTTCAAGAATTGTTCTGAGCTCTGCAGCCGTTAAAACACCTTCGCTGTTGGCCACGATCATAGCTGCTGCGCCTGAGACATGCGGACATGCCATCGAAGTGCCGCTCATGACCATATATCCGCCAGTGCCGTTACAACTGTAAACATTTGTTCCGGGAGCGGTGATATCGACCCATGTTCCATAGTTCGAAAAAGATGATTTCTTGCCTTTATTATCGTGAGATGCTACTGCCATAGTGCCGTCATAGTATCCGGGGTACCATTCTGCATCAGTGCCGTTATTACCGGCAGCAAAAATAGTTATACCACCGACAAGACCGCCGTCCTGTCCTCCGTTAGCGTTGAAATAGTCGATCGCATCAAGAACAGACTGTTCAAAAACTCCTGCGGATGTATATCCCCAGCTGTTCTGAGAGATCGAGGCTGTTTGATCGGCCGCCCAGATAAATGCAGCGTCAAAACCGCCGCTGGTTGACCCAAAAACCTGGCAGGACATAACTTTTGATCCTGTTCCGGCGGTTCCGTCTCCACCGGCTAGCCCGGCAATACCGATACCGTTGTTTGTTACTCCTGAAATTGTCGCGGATGTATGTGAACCGTGGTCGTCGGGTTCAATGGTGGAATCATTGTTGCCAAAGTCCCAGCCGATACCCGACCACATGTTCGCTGCGATATCGGGATGATCGTAGTCAATACCCTGATCGATAACAGCTGTAATGAAAAGCGGATTTCCTTTTTCAATATCCCAAGCAGTAACTGCCCTTGTATCTACGCCAGGAATACCCACAACACCTCCGATAGACTGTCCTGAATTGTTATAATGCCACTGTAAAGTCGCATAATTCGGATCGTTCGGAACCCATTTTGAACCTTTTGAAGGCAAGTCACCCAAAGTCGGGATATTGTCTTCATATACAGCCGGTCCAACCTCGGCAGGTTCGTGTAGAGCTTTTTTGTAAACAGGTTCTGCATATTCGATCTCGGGAAGGGCTGCGTATTGTTTTACGGCAGCAATGACATCCTGATCAACAGGAATTTCGATCTCATACACTCTGTGGAATCCCCATGCTTCGTGCCTGTCTTTGAATTTCGCGACAGAATGAACAGTTCCCTCAGGAATTTCAAGCAGCGAATAAAACTTTCTATCGAACTGAAGAGCACCGACAGATTTACTTACCATGTCAACCGATTCAATACCGACTTCTGCGAATCCTTTCGTTGAAGCTTTAATGAATCTTTGTGACGACTTGGCCTCAACGCCTTCTTTGAACTTGATCGTAAGCTTACCCGGCTCATAAGCGTCCACCGGTACCTGTGAAAGATCGATCAAAGGTCTTTCGCCTTTTACGATTTTGTAACCATTTACCAGTTCTGTTTCATACGGCATTGAATAAACCGCTGCAGTAAGGAACATCGCAATTACGATGATCCATTTCATTTTTCCCATACCTCTCCTCCTCATTTTTTCACTTTTATTTCATATCTTATACTTTGAACTTCTATCTTGTCGGGAAAAGAACAAGATAAATATAATCGAAAAAACAAAAAAGTAAATAACAAAAATCATAATATTTATCGTTTCGATATAGAAAAATGTTGAAAAAATGTCAATACATCATTAGATTACCTCAAAAACGGGAATTTATTTTATGAAAAACAAGATCGTATTCATTTCAGGCGCGAACAGCGGGATAGGTAAAGCCTGCGCGGAAAAATTTGCAGAGAACGGTGCTAAGCTTATCCTTTGTTCGAGGGATATTGAAAAACTGATCAAAGCAGCGGAGTCGATAAATAAAAAGTACGATACTGAAATTTTGACCTATCAGCTGGATGTGCGGGACAGGGAAAAAGTCGCGACCGTGATTGGCGAGCTTCCGAAAAAGTGGCAGAAAATTGATGTTCTAGTGAATAACGCAGGCGGAGCTTTGGGTTTGGAGAAATTTCAGGACGGCAGCGTGGACGACTGGGACGAGATGATAGACTCGAATGTGAAAGGGCTTCTCTACCTCTCAAGAAACATCGTGCCGCTTATGATCAAGAATAAGAAAGGTCATGTAATCAATATCGGTTCGATAGCGGGAATTGCGGCATATCCCAATGGAGCGGTGTACTGCGGAGTAAAGGCGGCGGTCAGGCTGATCAGCGACGGATTGAGGATGGATACGGTGGATACTCCGGTCA
>JAQUYY010000172.1 GCA_028691575.1 Candidatus Gastranaerophilales bacterium | reverse complement strand
TTCTATGTCTACTCCATGACTTACAGCTTCATCATCAAAAGTTTGATAGATTTCTTTTTTTACATATTGCATTAAGTTAGAATTTCTTGGCTCATATTTGTGAGGCATTCCTATTTTTAGTGCATAATCTGTATTTTCTATATTAATTCTGTAGGCTCTTCCAAAGTTTCCAATTCCTTCAAAATCAAGGTCAATTTTATTCAGATTGTATTTTTTAGAAATATTTGCAAGCTGTTTCCTAGCATTGGTAATTGCATTTTTATCGTTAGCTTCTTTGTTAAATATATTTAAAAAAGTTATAATTGTTTTATTCGGATTTGTTTTTTTAAAATCATAGGATTTTTCAATTAGTTCTAATTTTTGTTCAATTTTTTTATTAGGTTGTTGAAGTGTTTTTATTACTTCTGAAAAATCAGTAAAAAATTCTTTTGCTTTATCGGGAGTGATTTTTTTAATTAATGCAACAGGTAATTCACCAACTATTCCATTTTTTTCGGGATAAGCATTAACTATTTTTCTTACTTGTTCATGAGAGTTAAACAATGTTTTTTTAAATTGGGAAGTTAAACCATTAAAGCTTGGAGAACAATTTGTTGGCTGAAATTTTATCATTGGAATCTTTTTTCTCCGGTCTACTGTTGTTGAAATTCTTTTATTTTTCCATCAATAAATGAGCCGACTTTATTTAAGCCTAAGCCTGTTAATCCGGCAAGTAGCAATGCTGATAAGCCGCTATATTGTTTTGTTATTGCAATTATACATGCTCCAATACCGCCAATTGCAGGTATTCCTGTGGTTAAAGATGAAGAAACTTTTTCTTCCGCCGTATCTTTGCTTGCTACAGAATAAACAGCCAAACTGGTCGGAAAAATCATACCTCCAACATCTGTAGGGGCAGAACCTATATTCAAATCTCGAAGTTTATCAAACAGTTTGTCCCCTTCGCTGTCTATTGAATCATTTAATGATTTTTTAGCTGTTTCAATATGTTTTTTAAAATCAGTATATATTTTTTTGCCGTCTTTAATATTGTCACTTAGTAATAAGTTTTCACCATTTTTGCCTTGTTTTATCAAAAGCCATGCATCTTCAATTATACCGGTATCTTTTTTCAACGTTTCCAGTATTGATTCGGATGATTCTGTATTTCCGATGATGGTTTTAATCAGGTATTTATTTTCTTCGGTTTGTTTTTCTTTCAATAATTTTTTGAAAGACAGCATTTCTTCCTGAATGTCAATTTTTAATTGCTTTTTATCGATATTTTCTTCAGTAAAGAATTTCTGAATATTTGCTCGAATTGATTTGAATCTTGTTTTTATTTCTTTATCGCCTAATTCTGCAATGTTATAAAGTGATTCATTATTTAAATTATTAAGGTCATTATTAGCATCTTTTAGCGAATATGTGATGCTTTTCTTTGTTTTCATTAAATCGGAAGAAAGTTTTTGCTTATTTTCTTCAACAAGAGTTTTTGCTCGAAATTCTCGAGTTTGTTCTCTTAATGTTTCGATAAAGCCTTCTTTGCCGTTAGCGGCTTTTTTAAAATCCTCATCAACGTCTTTTCCTATATTTTGTAGGGCATCTTCCAACTTATTAATTCTTGTTTTATTGATAATATTATTGTTGTTAAATTCGTTAGCATAATCATTAACTGTATTTCTCAAAAGTTTTGCTTTTTTATCCAGTTCTTCTGATATTTTAAGAGCTTCTTCCTGAGTGCATTTAAGTTTATCGAAATTATGTTTAATTATTTTAGAAATCATTTCAAAATCGTTAGCAACAGTATTCATATTTTGTTGAGTATTTTTTACTTTTTTGGCAGTAGAATTGATTGTTATTTCTTTAAACAAATTTGTTGTGCCGTCAGCAAACTTTTTAGCTAAACCAAATGTAAATTTGTTAACTTTTTCATTCATAAAGAAATGATTTGCGGTTCTATCTTTTATTGGACCTGCATTTGCCATTACTTCAGCTTTTTGCGTTAATCCGTTTATTTTTTTAAATATTTTAATTATACCATTTTCTATTTTACCTGCTGATTTGTTCGACAAAATTTTATCTGTATAATTTTCCATATAAATAGTCAGTTTTTTAGATAATGTTTTTAATCCTTTTGGATTTATAAGAGCAAGTGCTGTGCCGAGGGCAAAAATCCCTGTTCCTGAAAGAGCAATAATTAAACCTGTTTTCTTTTTCTTTTTAGGATTTTCTGCTTCATTTTGTTTCATATCAAAATAATCTTCAACCTGTACAGCAGGAATGCTATTTTGTTGTATATTAGGGTTTTTCTTGTTCAAGAAAGGTCCGAATGTTGAATCTATTTTTGCTTGGGAAATATTGGTATAATTCATTTTAATAGTTCTCCAAGTTATTTAGTATATTTTCTGCGTAGTTTAGATATTTATCACTTCTTAATAAAGTTTCGTCTAATTCCGAAGCACCTTTATTTGTAAGTATCAACGGTTGACTTGATGGGATATATCTGGCTGTAGTTTTCTCTTCTGTTTTATCTAAATTTTTGGCAGGAAGAGATGTTTCTGTTGTTTGTGCATTTGTTTTGGTATTTTTATTTAAGTAATTTTTTACAAAATCATTAGTCGATTCTGCAGAAGGAATTTGTGTTGTCGAATTAGTAGTAGTAGCTGTTTCGGCGTTCTTTTTGGTTTCTTCTTCTTCATCTAAAATCGATTGAGTCGGTCTTCCAAATATTTTGTGCGAGACTTGAGTAAATAATTTTGAGCCTAATGACATAATACCGAACATAACTAGGACAAATCTTCCGGCTCCTCCGCCAAAGCCTTTAAAGAAGTTTTTAGCTTTGCCGAATTTTGTTATTGCAGGAATTTTCGTCAACCCTATTTCTAAAATTGAGCCTAATTTTTTAAGTGGTCTTAATAATATATTTAAATTATCAGCTTTTGTTGTTTCTTTGATAGCTTTTTTGAAATTCTTATAATCTATTTTTGACATATTAGGATTAGCCTTAAGAGCATCTTCAAGTTTTTTTATTGCCTCGGCTTCAGCTTTTTTTGCAGCTTTAGCTCCGTCTTTTGCTCCCATATATTTTAATCCGGCTATTCTATAGACAATTTCTTTGGCAACAGGTATCATTGCAACATCTGCAATCATGTTACCCCATAATTCTTCTTGGAAAGTTGCGTTTTTTTCGCCTTTTGGGGCATTATGAGTACGTTTTATTGCTGTTCCAATGAATAATGCCGCACCAACAGCAAGTGCCATCGGACCCATCATTCCGTTTGTCATTCCTTCAGGAATTAATAAAAGAGCTTTTTGTGCAGTTTTGCCCAAGAAAGTTTTTGCTATATCATCAGTATGCGCAACTCTTGCTTTGTTTATACCTGCAATAAATTTGTTGCTTATTCTTTTGATACCTGTTTCTGTTGCCCCATGCTTTTTAAGGATATCTTCAATATCAGTTTTTTTTAATTGCTTGAAAAAAGTATCTTTTAGTTCTTGATAAAGTTTTTCATCTTCTTTAAAATCACTTTTTTTAATTGTTTCAATTATATTTTTAAGTTTTTTCTCAGGTATATTATTTTTCCCATTAATTGTAAGAAAATCTTTTAATATATTATCCGCATTTTTAGGGTCAATTCCATATCTGTTGTTTTTTATTTTTTGATAAGTATTTCTAAGACCGGGTATTGGGAAAATAGTATCTCCGCCAATATTACATCTTAAAATATCAAACAAATCGTCAAGACTTTCACCTCGTGGACCCAACAATCTTGCCATATTGTTACCGGGTTTTAAACCTAAGCCTAAGCCGTCTTTTATTTTGCCGAAAAAGCTGTCTTTTTTAATATTTTTAGCACTATTTGTAATGGGATTTATTAAAAATTGATCAATTTTCTTTGATATAAAAAGATCATCAACTTTATCACCGGCTATTTTTACTTTGGATTTATCATAATCCGTATTAAATAATTTATTGGCTAATTTTACTATTGTTACACTTAATGCACCACCGGCTAAAAGGTATTTCCAGTCTTTGGGATTAGAAGGATTGGCGCTTTTCTCATCTATAAGCGCTCCGACAAAAGAATCATCAACTTGAGACTGTGCAACTTCTTGAGCTTTCTCTCCGGTTGCACCGTTGAATTCAGGCTGTTTTTTATTAGGATATTGATTATATTGATAAGTATTTATTCCGTTAGTCATGGTCTTCCCCAATAAATTCTTATTAATATAAAAACATTTTTATTGTAAAAATTGCTTTTTATATGAATGAAAAAATTTATCCTTTACATGATTTAACATGAATAAAGATTTGAGGGAATAGAAAAATTTAACTTTGAATAAATATAAAATTATGTTCCAAGATAATTTTTTAAACTTTTTACGCCTTTGTTGTTTCTACAAAGTTTTTTGAGTTTGCTTATTGCTCTATTTTCAATTTGTCTGATACGCTCTCTTGAAACGCCATATCTTGAACCTATTTCTTCCAGAGTTTTTTTATTGCCGTCATCATCAAGACCGAAGCGCATAATAAGTACAT
>JAQUYY010000171.1 GCA_028691575.1 Candidatus Gastranaerophilales bacterium | reverse complement strand
CTTCAATTGTATTTTTTATAAGAATTTCTTGGGTTTTTTTGCGGCTTATTTCTTTATTTTTTTCAAGAATCTTTTGATTAAAATTCCACATAATATTTACATTTTTGTTGAATTCTTTTGTTAATACTCCTATTTCATCATTTGAAATAATGGGTATTTCTACCGGTTTTTTGCAAGGCTTATTTGACTCTATCCCCAAAAGCAGTTTTCGTAAGGGTTTTGTTAATTTATAAGAAATAATATATGAAGAAATGATTACCAGAGAAAAAGTTACGGCAAAAAAATATTTTATAATAATCGGATATCTTACATGCAAAAAAACCGTAAAATAAACAATGGAAATTATATAAACAAAAAGAATAGCGATTGATGGATATAACAATAGTTTTTGCCGTAAAGAATAATTTGTTGTTGTTGTCAAAAGCTCTTTTAATCCCATATAAATAAAAAATAATGCAATAATGTCGCTTATATGAACAAAAAACCTATATTCAGATATAAAAAAATGCTGAGATGGAAAATGATATTCAGAAATTATAAAAAATAACATTGAAGCTGTAATATAAGAAAAAACAGGTTTTTTTTGCAAAAGCCTTATTTCTATATATAAAAAAAGTATTAAAAACAAAAAATACAAAAGCAAATTTTCAGGAGCAATTCTAATATAAATACGGGCAATAGACTCTTCTCCAACAAAATGGACAACGGACAAAATTAATAAAAAAACCGAAATAAAAGCAGAGCCTGTTATTTTCCAAATTTTTGAAGGATTTTGGGCTATCGGATTTAAAAAAAAGAAAAAACACAAAAAAATACTTCCGATATAAAAGCTTAATTGACAAAAACGATAAAAAGAAAGAATTTTTATATCAACGCTGCTAAAAAGATGTATAATTTCAAACAAACCACCCGTTAATACCCCCCAAAACATAATCGCCATACGTTTATCAGCATATTTATTATAAAAAACAACAGTTTTAAATAAAATTAAAACAATAATTATTGAATTTATAGATCCAAATATAATGTTATAATGTTCTAAAAAAACCAGCTCTTGCGTTAAACTCAGCAAAATTATACCTGTCAAAGATAGAAAGGTAATAAAATACAAGGGCTTGTCTTTTTTTGCTGCCGTAAAAAAATTTTTTGTTAATAAATGTATTTTATTTAAGAAATTCATCATGTAAAAAGAAAAACCGATATTTTAAAAAAAATAATCCCTCAATAAGATATTTTAAGGGATTTATTTATCTAAAATATTCAAACTTTTACATTAAAAACGATTTGTTTTTTTGATCTAAAAGCAAAAAATTTGCGTCCACTGCGATTCGAACGCAGGACCTATCCCTTAAAAGGGGAGTGCTCTACCTGCTGAGCTATGGACGCAAACTATATAATTTAAAGCATTCGCCTGTCTTTCGACAACTAATACCATACCAACAGCATGATATTTCGTCAAGTAGTAATTTTAAAAAACTTTATTTGTTGTTAATACAAAGAAACAAACCGTTAAATATACCTCAAAAACAGTCTCTTAATAAAAAAATCCGATTTAAAAAAATGCTTTTAATCAAAATCTGCTTTTTTTAACTTGACCGCCCTCAACCTCATGTACGTTTTCAATAGCAATAAAAGCTTTAGGATCATGCTCAAAAACAACTTGTTTTAGCCTGGTAAGCTCGAGTCTTGTTATTATACAATATATAATTTTCTTGTAATTGCCCGTATAAGCACCTTTTCCTTCTATGAAGGTTACACCTCTTCCTAATTCATGAAGGATAACATCTGCAATCATATCAGGATTATCAGAAATTATTGTTATTGATTTTGATTCATCTATTCCTGCAATTACCACGTCAATTGTTTTATAGGTTATAAAATAAGCAATTAATGAATACATTGCTCTATCCCAGCCAAAAACAAATCCTGCAGAACTTAAGATAAAAACATTAAAAAACATAATTATTTCACCGACCGAAAAAGGAACTTTTTTTGCTAATTGAATCGCAATCATTTCTGTTCCGTCAAGAGAACCGTTGTTCCTTAATATTAGCCCAACCCCAGCACCAAGAATAATTCCTCCGAATATACAGGCTAAAAGCAAATCTTCTGTCGCATTTGGTAAATTGTGAAAAAAATGAACCAATATTGATAAAAGAGTAACGGAATAAGCTGAGGATATTATGAAATTTTGACCGAGCCTTTGATAAGCAAATATAAGAAACGGAATATTTAATGTAAAAAGGAAAAACCCAAGAGAAATATTTGACAGATAACTTGAGATAATTGATATCCCTACAATTCCACCGTCAATAATATTGTTCGGAACTAAAAATTCTTCAAGAGCAATGGCGGTCAAGACAACGCCTATTGTCAGGGCAATTCCTTTTTTTATAACAGCTTGAATTTTGTAAGTCATTTTTAAAATTTCATATTATTATACAAAATTTAATGTAACATTGAATAAGGATAATTTCAAGTTATATCATAATATCAAGTTTGCCGCCGCTTTGTTCTTTTAAGGTATTGCAAACTTCTTTTAAAATTGCATAAACATGTAGGCTATTGGCGTTTTTATCAATTTCTCTAAGACTTTTTTGAATATTTGGTATGACCTCGGGTTTTTTTTCTAAAAAATCTTTAAAATTCTTGCTTCCTCTGGCACCATTGCAATATGAATGAACATAAAGATAATTTGTAGGGTTATCGGGGCTATCAAGCTTTTTATCGGGATAAATGTGCTCTACAGAAAGAACCAAAGGAGATAATAATTTTGATACAAGTCCATTTGCAGAAGAGGAGTTTTTTAAAATATATTGAGAAACTATTAAATTTTTTAACTTATTTTGTTGTTCACCTGTTTTGACATGCCTTAAAAGTTTTTTTAATAAAATAATCTCTCTATCTTCGTCTGTATTAGGATTTTGAATTTCTTTTATGAAATTTTGTCCTTTATTGGATAAATTTTTAGTTTGCTCAATTTGTTTAAAAAATGATTTTTTATCAAAATTATTTAAAAAGTTTTTGGAATTTATTATAGATTGATAAATCACTTCTTTTGATGATAAAGACGGATTCTTGATTTTAATTTGCTCAAGTTCTGACAAAACATTTTGTTCAATCGGAGGAAGAGCCTTAAAAAATTTTTTTGAATATTCAGAATCAAAATTTTCTTGCAAAAGTTTATCGGCTTCATCTCCGAGATCTTTTGCATCAATCATCTCTTCTCCGCAATAGGCACAATGTTGAGCGTATTGTTTTAGCGGAGAATATATTCCAAAAGATATTTGATTTTTATAAAAAGCATTAATTTGCATTATTTCTTTCCAGACATCTGTTAATATAAACCACTCTAAAAATTTTTTTTGTCATGCAAATGGTTTTAGTAAAAATAGTACATTTAAAGTATTAGTCATTGATTTTTTCAACATTTCGTATAATGAATTTTTTTATATTTTAGACTATACTAAACTTGAAATATGATAAAAAGAAAAGAGGAAAGTTATGAATTTACAACTAAAACAAGGCTCTATTTTAGAAGAAAAATGTGATGCTATTGTGATTTCTGTTTTTGAAAATGTAAAAACACCGGCAGGAGTTGCTGCTCTTGTTGACAAAGCTCTTGGTGGAGTTATAACAGAATATGTTTTAGGAAAAGATGACTTTAAGGGAAAATTTGGTGATACATATGTAATTCCAACTTACGGAAAAATAAATGCAAACAAGGTTTTATTGGTAGGTCTTGGCAAATCTGAAGAACTTTCTTTAGATAAAATCAGACATTTATCATCAAAAATTATAAAAAAATCACGCTCGTTTTTAAAAGCAAAAAAAGTTTGCTCAATATTAATCGGAGCTGACGGTTCTTTTGATGCTTTTGATTGTGCTAAAACAATTGCAGAAGGAGTGTTGCTGGGCGGTTATCAATTTACCAAATATAAATCTAAAAAAGATGATATTGATGAAATTAATGAATTTGTGATTATCGAAAGTGATGAATCAATTATTGATGAAGCTCAAAAAGGGTTAGATCTGGGAAAAATAATTGCAGAAAACACAAATTTTGCAAGAGATTTAATAAATGAACCCCCGGAAGTTGTCACCCCTCAAAAACTTGCAAATGTTGCACTATCCATAGAAGGTGTGGAGTGTAAAATTATTGAAAAAGATGAAGCCGAAAAATTAAAAATGGGTGCCTATCTTGCTGTTGCAAGAGGAAGCATAAATCCTCCTAAATTTATACATTTAACATATAAACCGAGTGGTACTGCTAAAAAGAAAATCGCACTCGTCGGAAAAGGAATAACTTTTGATAGTGGAGGCTTGAGCTTGAAACCAGCTTCTTCAATGTTAAATATGAAAGATGACATGTCAGGAGCTGCCGCAGTTTTGGCAGTTATGAAAGCAGCCGTTCAATTAAAAATAGAAATAGAGATTCATGCAATCATTGCAGCAGCAGAGAACATGCCGGATGGAAAATCTTATAAACCGGGAGATGTTTTAACCGCAATGAACGGCAAAACCAT
>JAQUYY010000170.1 GCA_028691575.1 Candidatus Gastranaerophilales bacterium | reverse complement strand
GCAACGGTAAATACGCCTATTACCTCTCCTATCCCGCTTCCCCCATCTGCCACAACCGTGCCGCCGTTAACAACCCGTGCCATCATCATTTCCAAGCAAGGCGCGATATCGCTAAGTATTACATCCCCTTCATCGCATTCTCCGCCGTCGCTCTTTTGCCCTTTCCCTTTTCCCGCGAGTTGGGAATCGGGATGCGTTTCCTCCCTCTCAAACGCAACGGTTATGCCGAATTCCCGGGCGATAAAATCCTCGTACGGACTGGAGGATTTTTTTCCCGAACAACTAAATTTTTTCTTAGTCATAGTTACTAATATCTGCCTGTCTAAGACAAGCTTTCCCTCCCTTTTTTCCAGGATTCCTTCCCTCTTCCAGAACACGCTTAAGATCTTACCGGGACTGTATCGGGAATTTTTAAAAACCGATGCCGGGATCAGCCTCTTTAGGTATTTCTCATCAAATGCAAAAGGCCCTTTTTCCCATTGTTCCCGTATAATCCTCATTAGAACCGGGATCACATAGTTTTGAGTCGCGGGGAAACTCATGGCTGTATCTTTTGTCGAATCAGGCAAACAATAATAGGTAAACATATCTTTTTCCAGTATTCCGCGCCTCTTTAGGAAATCCTCGAAATTTTTATCAAAAACCCGTAATCCCCATTTACCTAAGGAAGAGGTGATCTTTCCGGCGTTAAGCTTGTTAAGCTTGTTTTTTATAAAATCGTATTTGCTTTGGGACTTACCGCTGATCTTAAAATATTCCATAACCATCCCCGAAGAAAAAGGATATCCCAATTCCCCGGATTTTACTCCCGCCAGGATTTCACATAAGAAATCCAGTGATCCTTCCGGCAAAACAGACAACCTTTCCCAGAATCTGTTTTCAATACCCCCAAACCGGCCGTTCTCTATTTCCGCAACCGGTACTTTATCCATACCTTTTAATTCTTGGTATAATATTATATCGGCCCGCAGCCGGAGCAATTGTCCATACGTACCCTCAAGCAGGGATTTGTAGAATCCATCGGTAGAAACATATTCGCATAACAGCATTTTTTCCGTTTCCAATTGCTCGACGATTTCTGCGGCTTTTTTCCTATCTCCCGCACAGCCGAGATGTGCTCGCACATCTTCCTCGGTAAAATCCATCTTCAGGAACATTCCGCCTCTTTCCGAGACAATAACCGCGCTTTGTTCGATTATCCAGCGTATTACGCTTTCCCGGCACACCGAATCCTTTGAATATACTTCATCTTCCATTAATCCCCACTCTGTGAATAATTTCCCGATAACCCCGATCGATTTCCCGAATACGTGCCTGTCCGAAAAGTATTTTTTATCCCCCGCGCGCGCCGCCGCCAACATCTCACGCATACTGACGGAAGATCCGCCGGTTATCTCGGCAATTCTTTTCAAAACAGAGGATTCCTGGGCGGATAACGGATGAGACCTTATGCCCGCGATAGTCAACCGTTTCCCGGCATCCTTCTCTTTAAAGAATTTCATAAAACCGATCAGCCGGTTAAACCCGCCGGACTCGCCGGATAAAATCATGGTTTGAAATTGATCCGTGACGGAATACCTCTTTTCTACAACCCCGTTCCTCTCAAGATTCTCCACTATCGCAAACACCGCGTTCCGCTCGGCGGGAGTGCGGTTCTCCGGGACAAATTGCTCAAGAATATCGTCAATGGTAAATACAGACCTTAACAAAACTTTTGTATCGCCCGAAATTGCCATACTGCTTTGCATAACCATCCATTTGATTAAATTTTCTTCACTCAAATCCTTATTTGCCCGGTCATCAGCGGCATCGGCCGTAAAACCTCCGGGAACCCATCCGCCGTCGCGTTCCCCTTCCGCTGCCCTTTTAAAAGCCGCCTTGCATCTTTCCAGCAAAATTTCTTCAAACGGAACATCGTCCGGATCGGAAGCAGCGGGTTCCGGATGCACCACCTGAAAGCCTCTTCTTTGGCCTGCCAAATGCTGTTCATCCCAATCATCAACCAGAATGGTCGTCTTTGGATCAAACGGAACATCTATGGGCTTACACATTATTTTCCCAAACCTGCAATTCGATAAGTTAAATCGTTCGCTCTCCGGTTGTGTAGGATAGTAATAACTTTCCCGGACAACAATAAGCCGGAACCGTTCCGCTATGCGCGGATACCTTCTGATGAATTCGGTATCGATAAAGTCCCCTGTTGCTCCTGTCCACAGCACCAACAAGACGCCTTCACCTCTCAGCCTATGCAAGAAATTCTTCGTATGGGGAAGCATTTTTAAATACTCTCTGTCGTTATTATCAAGCCCGGGTATTACTATCGTACCTTCAAGATCGATCACCGCGATCTTAACACCCGATAACCTTTCCCTGATACCGCGTGCATTGTATATGCGCCACAGCCATAATGGAGCCGACCGTATCATTTGATCTTCTCTACCTCCGCCGTCCTGCAGCATAGTGGGACCCTTCAGGCTAATCGTTACGAGGATATTAACGCGCGGATCACGGCTGCCTTCAGTATATGCGGAAACGGCCGTATTAGTGAAGCTCCCCGGTCTAATCCAGATATCCTTGAAATATTGCGCCCGGTAAGCCTCCATAATAGCTTCTATCAAACGCTGCTGTCCGGAGGTTAACGATGACCGGGGTTGAAAAACAAACGGTATATATTCAGATAAGGACGCCGTTTGCCACTGTTCACCGCCGTCGCCGCGAGAATATGGGGTACCGTCTGTATTTAATTTCTCAGGTAAAGGACGCGCATGGTAACATATTTGTTTACTCAAATATTCCGTATCACCCGCAAAAACCAAACTCCCATGCCCGACCAGATTAACGGCGAAATTGGTTCTCCCGTAATCAAACTTTATCGCCGCAAAAACTTCGTCCACTTCTTCCAAGGAACCACAAGGCACCATCCGGGATGTAAACGGAGCGCCGTCTATATACACGTGAGAATGAAGAATATACTTGACGTTCGGCAAACACCTGAAAAATCTCATCTGCGTGGGTGTATCTACGCTGGGTTTCATGTCGCCGTAATATTCGAGTTTGGTCGAACTGAACGACTCCATATTTACGGCGACGAACCCCTCTCTGCCGATATTCCTTTTGTCTATATCACGGCGGGAAATGAACATAATATTCTCCCGCCCATGGGGGAATAACGATCGTATGCACACCGATGTGTTTCCCAGATACCTCTGGACTCCTGCCGAAGGATGAATCAAGGAATGGAACTGTTCCCCGTACCCCCTGACTATCTCGATGTATCTGTCTATCTCAGCGCTTTCCGGCATAGTGATGGCGTCTCCGACGGACATCGACCCTTGCCGCGTGAACTTCACTAGCGTATCCAGCCGGCGCATTATGGCGACCGCCAATTCCAGAGGGTCAGTCGTTTCCGCATACTGGTTGGCCAAGGCGTCAAATAGCCGCATACTGCCGCAATCAGAACCGTGAAACTCCACGAATAAATTGGCATGCACTCCCAGCGCGCGGTTCAGCATATCAGAAAACGGGACTTCCCCGGACGGATTGAACATTCCCGCTATGAGCGTCTTGTGCGGATATCGTCTCTTGACTTCCGCCGTAAATTCAGGATGCTCTACGTCCGTCACGGGAAACCACATGATCACCTCATAGCCGCCGAGTGTCTCCAGTATTCTCTTTAATTCTTCATAACTGCCGCCGTTCCTGACGTCAACCTTTTCTCCGAATCCGGCATGCAGACGAGATATGAGCTCGGAAGGCTTCCTACCGGATTCGTTGAACTCACCTCCGACGATTACCGCGTTGATCCTTGTTCTATTCCTGAACACCCGGGGGATAAATGCTATTCCTTTCAAATAATCCGCATCAGAAGCGAGAATGAAACTTCCATGCCCCAGGAGATTGATTGAACGGTTAGTCAAACCAGGATCTGCCCCCAGAACTTTAACTATCTCATCAACCTCCTGAAGAGCCTCGCACCCGTACACGACGCCTGTAAAAGGTGCGCCTTCCACATATTCATGGGAATGAAAAATGTAATTAACAGAAGGGAACATATCATATAACCTGATCTGTAAAGGAGTGTCTACCGCCGGTTTATCCGGCCCGTAATATATTATCTCTCCGGTGTCCTGAAAATGCTTCAGGTCTACAGCAACCATATCTTTCTGCGTCGCTGCTTTCTCGGATTCTGCGAAACTGCGTTTCGAGACAAATACCCACCCACCCCTTCTTATACTTGGGAATCCTCGCACACAGCGAAAAGCCGGCAGCCGGGCGATATTCACATCTTTTCCCGCGCGACTGTTCAGCAATGAACGGAACGTAGCGCAATAAGCTTCTACTATGCCGAAGAACTCCGGCTCATCCGGCACCGATACCGGTGCCGTGGCGTTAATCCGGCGAGTCCCCTGCCTTTTGGCCGTCAACAGTATTTCCAATCGTCCCATTATCGCTTTCGCTAAAGTAGCGGGACCTGTGGTCTCTTCAAATATGTTGCCTATCGGGTCGATAAGTCTCATTTTAAAAGGCACTGTGTCCGAAAACTC
>JAQUYY010000169.1 GCA_028691575.1 Candidatus Gastranaerophilales bacterium | reverse complement strand
TGTTATTTTTATTGTTTCTTCTGAAACTTCTACGTTAAAAAAATCGTCACCAATTTTAACAGCAGTCTGACATGCACCGTTAATTGAAATACTATCGCCCAATTTTAAATCATCAAGAATTTTTTTGCACTGAACAGTAATAACTGCTCCTTTGCCGTTTCTTGATAGATGTCTAACTATTCCTATTTCTTCGATTAATCCTGTAAACATACTATATTTATAGCATAAAAATATTAAGATGAATGAAGTATATTTTAAATAAGCCCTATTTTAATATTAATAAATATTTACAATTACTACATAGATAGCATATAGCTTTTGGCTTGTTCATCAAATAAAAAGCCCGATCAATAGCAACTTTTACCATTTGTTTGTTTTTATAATTATATGATATTTTGCGTTAAATAATGCCGGACACACAGTTAGGAGTTTACAATGGATCGAGCCAAAATTCTTGGTAACACGGATGATGGAAAAGTTTTAATTAACATTAGACCTATGAATTTTTCTTATGGATTTACAAATGCCAAAGGTTTAGTATTAGCCGTTACAAAAGAAGAAGCACACAAGCTTTTAGAACGCTATAACGGTGGACAAGCGAGTTAGCTCTTGGCTAATAACCTGTTGAACCAAATCCGCCTGATGCTCTTTGAGTTTCAGATAACATTTCTGTTTTAATAATTTCAACTTGATTAACCGGTGAAATTATCATTTGCGCTATTCTGTCATTTGGCTGTATGGTGTATGTCTCTTTGGATATATTTACCATAGGTACACAAACTTCACCACGATAATCTTCATCAATCGTGCCGATACAATTTATTAAAGTCATTCCATGCTTGATAGAAAGCCCTGAGCGAGGTCTAACTTGAGCTTCATACCCTTTAGGAAGTTCTATAATTAGTCCTGTCGGAATTAATTTCCTATCTAACGGTTCTAGAGTTATAGGCTCGTCAATTGCAGCAGATAAATCCATGCCGGCAGCTCCATCAGTTGCATAAGCAGGGATTTGCGCATTTTCTCTTATTTTTAAAATTTTAAGAGTAGGTCTGTTCATATCTAATTCTGTCATATTCACTAATAACACATTGCTTAGGTCCGACTATTGAAATGGCTGCGTAATTATTATCAAAAATGTATTTACAAATTTGTCTTATATCTTCTTCTGTAACCATATCAATTTGATGACAAATTTCATCGGGAGTATAATTTTTTCCAAAATACATCCATGCTCTTGCATTTCGTGAAGCTCTAAATTTTGTTGACTCCAGCCCCATTAAAAGCCCACCTTTAAGCTGTTGTTTTGCATGTTTTATTTCTATATCATCAAAACCCCGGAGATTTATCTTTTTAAGCTCATTTTTTATTAAATGAAGGACTTTTTGAGTGTTTTTAGGAGTACATGCAGCATAAACTCCGGCTATGCCGAATTTTTTAAAAGCATCATGGAAAGTAGTAATTGAGTATACAAGCCCTCTTTTTTCACGTATTTCCTGGAATAATCTGGATGCCATTCCATCGCCAATACAAGCATCGGCGATTGCCAATGCATATCGTTTTTCATCTGTTGCAGAAAGACTTCTTCCTCCAATACAAATATGAGCCTGTTCTATTTGTTTATGCGAGAAATTTAAATCTGGAGTAAATGTAGGTATAGATTGTGTTTTATGGTTAACTTCACAATTAAACGAAGGAATATTTCGTTCTGCTATTTTTAAAATATCGTTTTCGTTAAATTTTCCTGCAATAGAAATTACAATGTTTTCAGGTCGATAATGTTTTTTTAAAAAGTCAATAATATCTTCTCTTTTTATCTTAGAAACACTTTCAAAAGTTCCTGTGATTGGCAAACTTATCGGATGGCTATTAAGATATGAACGAACAAACCTGTCATAAACCAATACATCAGGAGCATCGTCATACATTGTTATTTCATCCAAAATAACTTTTTTTTCAAGTTCTATATCTTCTTCCTTAAAAACCGAGTTGAAAATCATATCCATAAGAACATCAAGAGCCGTGGGAACTTGCTCTGTTAAAACTCTTGAATAATAGCATGTCACTTCTTTTTCGGTAAAAGCATTGATAGAACCGCCGCTAGATTCAATATTTTGAACGATTTGTTTAGGAGTTCGATTTTCAGTACCTTTAAACAGCATATGTTCAATAAAATGAGAAATACCGTTTAATTGAACCGGTTCATCTGCACTTCCTTTATTAATCCAAATCATAACCGTAGCCGAATAAGCTTCGGGCATTAGTTCTGTGATTAATTTTATTCCATTATTTAAAGTTATATTTTTTATCATTATTTTTTTTATTACCTCTTCCCTGTTAAAATGTTATCATAAATATTGATTAATTGTAGTTTGTGCTATTATAATAGTTAAGTAATATTATACAAATAGCCGATAAGATAGTATGAATAATATAAGTAAAGAACAATTAGAAAAATTATTTGAATTATCAGGAGTTCAAAAACCTGATAATATTGACACTCAAGATATTTCAAAATTACTGGTAGAAATTGAAAAAAAATTATCCACAGGGTCTTACTCAAAAAGCCAATTAAACTCAAAAGATACTGTAAATATCTTAATTGTGGATGATTTGGAATTATCTTTGCATCAATTAAATTTGCTTTTGTCAAAATCAGGATACAATGTGCAAATTACTCGCAGCAAAGAAGAAGCTGTACAAGAATTTAATAAAAATAACTATCATTTTGTTTTTGTTGATTTGTTTTTACCTGAATCTGAGGATGGCTTAGAATTGGTCAAAAACATCTCTAATCTTGAAAAATGTGAAAAAAATAACACAAAAATTGTTGTTATTTCAGGAACTGAAGATAAAACGCTTATAAATAAATGCTTTGAGAATGGAGCAAGCGAATTTATTGCAAAAACTTCTGATTGGCATAAATATCTTTTAAAATATATCAGAAGCATTGAAAATAAACGGGCTATTTTTAAATCAAATATTATTATCAATACCGAAAATGAATCTAGAAAAATCATTTCTGTAACTTTAAATAATATAAATAATTCTAATAAGGAATTTATCGCAAAAGAACTTGAGCAGGAGCTTATTATTCTCGCAAATTCAGGTATGAGTAATATTATTATAGATTTTAAAAATGTTTCCAGAATTGATTCTTGCCATACGGAAGCTCTTATTGCAGGATATAGAGCATGTCTTGAGAACAAAGGCAATCTAAAACTATGCAATATCAATCAATATATTAATGAAACATTATCTTATGTCTTTTTAAATAATGTAATAAAGGTTTATAAAGATAAAGAGTCTGCTATTAGCGACTTTTAATATTAAATTTGTTTTAGTTTGAAAATTCCTATCATAGATAAAAATATCAACAAACATGGAATCCAAGCAGCCACAACAGGTATAAGCACACCATTTTGAGTTAATAAATCTAAAAATGGAACAATAATGTAAAACATAAACACTAGTGCAGCTGCAATCGTGAAGCCAATAAGACGATTTTCTCTAGGTTTATTAATGCCCAACAAAACTCCGCAAATACCCAATAAAATACAGCTAAATGCCTGCGAATAACGCTGATAGTATTTGTTTAACATAAACTTATATTCATCGACAAAATCTTCGCTTTTTAATAATGAAATATGGCTTGTCAGCTCTTTTAACTTCATTTCGCTATCTCTTTTTGTTGAATAAGTCAAAAGTTTATATGCTCTTTGAGCTGATGCCCCTTTTAAAATTTTCATTGAATAAAAATCTTCTATTTGTTTATAAACTCCATTTGTTTCAATTTTATATTCTTTACCGTTATTTAATAGCCAATAATCTCCTTGATATGTAGCCGTATCAGCCATTACTATACTGTCAATTACCGGTATATTTTCACTAAAAGACTTTGAAAAGCTTAAAATATTTAATCCGCTTATAATTTTTTCATCAAAATAAGAAACAATAACAATTTGTTTAGGTTCTTGATTTTCATCTTTATCAACATATACAAATTGCGAATATTCCTGCGAATTTTTTAATTCTTTTATTTTAATTCTACTGTATGGTATTAGCGTATCGTAAGTATAAAAGCAAATAAATGTAGAAATTAATGAAAGAACAAAAACAGGAATTATCATACGGGGAAGGCTTATTCCAATCCCTCTTAAAATTGTAATTTCACTATCTCTGCTCATTCTGTCAAAAACAAACAAACTGCCCAATAATGCACCTACAGGAATTGCTTTTCCTAAAATTAACGGAATTTCAAGAAAAAAAAGTTTAAACGCAACGTCTGTTGTTATTTCTCCGTAAACAGTCTGTCTTATAATTCTAAATAAAATCTCGGGAGAAATCCAAACTATGACAAAGAGCAATACAAAAACAATTGCTGCACTTAAAACTTGTTTAAATATGTATTTATCAATTAACTTTATCATTTATAATTCAAAATCCTGTCCCAGATAATATTTTTTAGCCGTAGTATTTTCTGCAACTTCAGAACTTGAGCCTGAAACTTTAATTTTTCCGTCAAAAATCACATAAGCTATATCTGTA
>JAQUYY010000168.1 GCA_028691575.1 Candidatus Gastranaerophilales bacterium | reverse complement strand
ATTGCAAAGAGTTCCTGTAGCAGAAGGGATAAATGCTTGTCGAAAGTTTATTCCCGATACAACAATTATTTTTGCAAATAACAATGATGATGAAATTTTTGAAATATGCAAAACAATTAAAATGGATTCTATTTTAAAAAACACACCAATCATAATTGTTTTAAATAAATATGATGAGGAATTTGTTTTGTCCTGTTTTGATGCAGGGATAGATGATTATATCTTATCTCCGGTAAAACAATCTGATGTTTTAATCCGTATTATATGGAGTTTAAAGAAAAATCAGATACTTAGAGATTTACACAAGAAAGATACGCTTTTGGAAGAATTGAATATACTTGACAAACAGACAGGAATTTATTCAAAAACAGCTGTTCCAAGGGTTTTGGCAAATGAAATAAACTCGGCAAATAAATATAGATATCCGATTTGTTTAATGGCAATTTCATTAAATATCCAGGAAAAATCACATATCGATGATGTATATTTGGGTGATAAAATCAAAAAAGCAGTGAGAAATGCCGATGTTATATGCAATCCGGAAAGAGGAATATTTTATGCAATACTTCCTAAAACAGATACAAAAGGTATAGATACAGTATTTGAAAGGATTTCTACCAGTATAAGCAGTGATTTTGCTGTTAGTACAGGTGCTTGTGCTGCTTTTAATAATGTCAATCCCGATACTTTAGAAAATATTGTTAATAATGCTTTAAAAGAAGCGATGCAGAATTTTGAAAGTAAACTTATAATTAAAGAATATACTGTTGAATCCGAAAATTGGCTTGACAAAGTTTCGCAAAATCAAAATAATTATAAATTTTTCAAACAAGTTTTTAGCAAAAAACTTCAAAGCGTTATTATTCCTGTATTTGAAAAAACAAAAAACTCTTTAAGTCTTTTGTATAAAGATTATGCAGAAATTAATCTTCAAGCAGGGGATTCACAGTGCCAATTTTCCATATGTAATACAGCCTTAAATATTGAAGCTATGATGAAATTGACTGATACAGGATTGCCAAAGACTGTGGTAGATTGCTTTTATACGAAAGATGATATAAAAACTTCAAATAGGGCGTCAATTAATTTGCAGGAAATAAATGAAGAAAATCTGGTAAAATTATTGGAAATATTAAACGCTAAATTCAAAGAAATGCTTGATAGTTAAAGATTTTAAGATGAATTTTGATAGATATAAAAGAAATATTGCCATTGATATAATTGGCAAAAACGGACAGTTAAGACTTTTGAGCTCAAAAGTCTTAGTCGCAGGCTCAGGAGGGCTTGGCTCTTCTGTTATTGCAAATTTGGCATCTGTTGGGATTGGAGAGCTCGGTATTATTGATTTTGATAATATAGAAATCTCAAATTTAAATCGCCAATTTATTCATAGTTATAAAAATTGTGGCAAGCCAAAATCAATTTCGGCTAAGGAATGGATTCAAAACTATAATCCAAATATAAAAGTAAATAGCTATAATTTAAAACTCGAAAATACTACTAATATTGATTTTTTCGATAAATATGATCTTGTAATCGATTGTTTTGATACTTTTTCATCCAAATTTTTGTTAAATAATTTTTGCGTACAAAAAAATAAAACCCTGATTCATGGCGGAGTATCAGAGTTTAGCGGGCAGATTACTGTTATAAAACCTCATAAAACAGCATGTTTAAGCTGTCTTTTTGAAGAAAAAGACGAAGAAATTTTTCAGGGCAATTTGAGCCCTATAGTTTCTGTTATCGGCTCATTGCAAGCATTAGAGGCGGTTAAGATTTTGCTGAATTTGAACAATACTCTGGAAAATAAAATTTTAACTTATAATGCGATTGAAAATACGCTTAGAAAAATAAATATTTCATCAAATTTATCTTGTAAAATATGTCAAAATTAAAAATAAATTAACAAAATGCAACTTTTATAATAAAATAAAATTGTATATAAAATTTGTTTTCTAAATTTTAAAAAACTTGTATAATAGATTAAGAATTTAAAAAACAAGAGGGTTTTTAATGTCTGATATTGATGAATTGGTGCAAAAATTTAAAGAAAAAATTATTGAAACCGAAAAAAATGAACAATTTAAGGAAAGCGTGGTAAACCCTTTAGCTGAAAGGGTTTTTGCTAAAAATTTCTTGGGTGTATTTAAAGAATTGGCTTTAAAAATAAATGAAAAAATAGGTTTTAAAGTCATAACCTTTTTGCAGGATAATAAAAACCGTTTTTCCGTTTCAGGGCAGTATCATCGAATACATTTTCAAAAATGTAATGTTGAAATTATAGAAAATATCATTACAGTAAGTATTATACCTTTATATGTCTGGAAAGGCGTAAGCAAACATTTTGAGCCTATTTCTTTTTTTATTAACCTTCATGATGAAAGTGTAAGTTGGGATATTCCGGAAGGTAGTGTTGATAAATATTGTAAAAATCTTTTTATGAAATTCATTGAAGATATAGATTTTTCTATGTAATATTAAGTAGTTGGATAATTGAAGGTTAATAAAATGCAAATTAAAACAATCAGTTCTAAAATTTTAAAAATATCATTTAATAAAAATGATGAAAATTTGTGCATTGCAGATATCATAAAAGCCTTTAATAATGATAATTATGGCGTTATTGGCCAGGTGTTTAAAATTGAAAATAATGATGGAAGTGAAAACATTGCAAGTGTTGAAATTCTCTATACTTTGCAAGACAATCAGTGGAAAAAATGGCAAGGAAATGTGCCGTTTGCTGATTTTGAAGTAGATAAAATTGATTCTGATGAAATTTATAAAAATTTAAATTCGGAAAATTTCGGAATAAATTTAGGGCAATTGTCCTCATATCCTGATATAGATTTGGATTTTGAGATTGCAAAACTTCAAAATCTAACCGCAATATTTTGCGATGAATTTCCAAAAACGCATTTTATATCAAAGCAATTAAGTGAGAATTTTGCTCAAAATGGCATAAAAACTTTGGTTTTAGATTTTTCTAAAACTTACATAAATATTGATAATGCAAAAATTCTTACGGCAGGCAAGGATTTTAAACTTCCGTTAAATGTTAAAAATATTCAAAATATTTATGGCGAAATTTCATCGGATTTGTCTATCCCTGCAAAAGCCTTTATTCAAAGTATTTTTATAGGTATTATCCAATTTGTCGAAAATAGTAAAACAGGATTGATTTCTTATTCAAGTTTTAGAAATTTTGTTGAAAAGAATATCGGGCAAAATACTTCAGCCGAAGTTATTTTAATCAGAAATAGGATTGAAAATATAGAAAAAATGGGAGTTTTTGCTGATAACTCAAATGAAATAAAATCTTTAGAGCTATCTATTGAAGAAAATAATTTAACAGTTATCGATTTTTCAAATATTTCTGTTTTTGCACAAAAAGTTTTTGCAAAATATTTAATAAATGCTAATTTGAGCGATTGCTTGTTGTTTACAGATTTGAGTAATGAAGTTTTTGATGATAATTTAGTGGATAATTTATGCATAAAAACTGCTCAAAATTTAATTAATCCGATAGTTTCCTTGAGTTATAATTCTAAATTTGCTGATAAAATTATGCTTTGTTCTCAAAACTTTGTATTGTCCACACCAAAAGGTAAATCGGATATTTTTGAAAAATATAAGTATCATTTTTCAATGTTAGATTTTTCCGAAATTCTGTTAATCGGTGCAATTACAAAGCAAATGCCGTTAATTGTAAATTTGATTCCTTCAAAAACAGAAGAAATTTCTTTTGCTGATTATCATATGGAAGAGCAAGCAATAGAAGAGCCTGTTATAACACCAAATATTGAACCTGAAATTGAAGAGGAAATAACTTTAGAACAAGAAATTCAAATATTATCTGAAGAGCCTGTCTTGCAGGAAGATTTTGAGCCTGAAGAAGAATTCATAAGCGAAAATATTGAAGAAACTATTGAACCTGAAGTTGAATCTGTTGTAATTGAAGAAGAAATAGAAGAAAGTCAGATTGAGTCGCAAGAATTGGAAATTCAAGAAGAAATCGAAACTCAAGAAGAAATTGAGCAGGAATTAGAAATGCCAACTTCATTTGAAAAAATCGAAGAAAATCATGTTGAACCAGAGAAGGTAGAAATCGACGAAGAAATTGAATCCAACGAAGAAATCGAACAGGAAACAGAAGTTTCAGATGAAGATGTGATTGAATATGAAGAGGAAGAAGAATTTGATTTTTCAGCGTTTCAAAATCAACCGCTGCCTCAGCAAAAACCGCAATATAATGCTCCGATAGAGGATAAATCTGATTATACCGTTAATAATCAAATAACCAAAGATGTTGAAAAGCTTTTTACAACTGCTCCAAAGCAAGAAGAAGTTCCGATTTATCACCCATCAGATGAAGTAGAGCAGGAAAAAACCTATAATTTTCAAGAAGGGGATAGCGTTAAACATCAAAAATATAGTTTCATGAATTTGTCTAGCCTTTTCTACTAAATTTGTAGAACTAGCAACGTAAATTCTTACCGATTGATCATATGCATATGCAATTAACGCGTAATCTTTCATCATAAACCTTCCTTT
>JAQUYY010000167.1 GCA_028691575.1 Candidatus Gastranaerophilales bacterium | reverse complement strand
TCTAATTTTGATAATGCTGTATTTTCAACTCCTGCAAAGATATTAGCTTCTGCATTTACATATCCTAATATATGGGCAGCTAATTTTCCTTGCGGATAAAGTCTTTCACTTTTTTTAACAATATCAAGCCCTTTTATATTAAGTTTTTTGAGTTCTAAAGCCGTTTCTCTATCAATATCTTTAACTATGGTAATTGTTGATTTATTAAGTTTGTTTAGTTCTTTAGATAAAATCCATCTATCAATTTGCAGTATCGGCGAGATTAATTCAGCAATTTTTTCAGTTGACATATTTTTTTTGTAATATCTTGGATGAGCGTATATATCATATAAAGTAGTGTCAGAAGCCAATTTTATACCGTTTCTATCAACTATTTCTCCTCTAAGAATGACACCTTTTGTCATTTGTCGCATTTGTTTTGCTCTGTCTTTAAGGTTATCAGCATCTATTATTTGTAAATTTATTAATTGTCCGGCGACTATGATGACAAATATCATAAATAATACTTGAATAAAAAATGCCGGTTTATTATATTTTTTATGGTCAATATTAAACATTAACAATACCTCTTTTTCATAATACAATGGTATCACAATGGTTTATTTAATATAATTATTTTTGAAAATGTGTAACAGAGAAAAACAATATTTTAATGCAATAAAAATTTTAACATCTCAAGGTAAATTCCGTATTAATCTTGGGCTAGAGAGAATTAGTGAGATTTTAAATTTTTTCAATAATCCTCAGGATGAATTAAAAATAATCCATGTTGCGGGAACAAACGGAAAAGGCTCGATTTGTGCCATGCTTGCTGAAATTTTTAAACAACATGGTTCTAAAATAGGCTTATACACTAGTCCTCATCTTTTAGATTATACAGAACGGATTAAAATTAACGGCATTGATATTTCTAAATCTGATTTTATTAATATTTTCTCTGAAATTATAACTGTTTGTGAACAAAACAATATTCCGGCAACCGAATTTGAGATTTTAACAGTAATGGCATATATATATTTTAAAAAGAAAAATGTCGATATAGCCATTATTGAAACGGGTCTTGGCGGTAGGTTTGATGCTACAAATGTTATTAAAAAACCTTTAGTTTCAGTTATTTCCTCAATCGATTATGATCATATTGACAGACTTGGCGATACGATAGAAAAAATAGCCTTTGAAAAAGCAGGCATTATTAAAAATAGCAGACCTACCGTAATTATGCAGAAAAATAAAGGTTTTGACGTTGTTAAAAATATTGCTGATAGCAAAAACAGCAAGCTATATATAGCAAAAGATGATTTTAAAGTTTCAATAGACAATATTTTTTCAAACAAAAATGAATCATACGAACTTTCTTTGCACGGACTTTGGCAAGCACAAAATTTGTCAATTGTACTCAAGGTTTTAGAAGCTTTAGAGCATGAAAATATTTTAATTTCTTCTAAGATAGTGAAAATTGCTCTAAAATCAGTTCATTGGTCATGCCGGTTTGAATTTAATAAAAATAAAAATTTATTAATTGACGGTGCTCATAACCCTCAAGGTGCAATGATGCTAAGAAAAAGTCTCGATTTTTATTTTCCTGATCGGCAGAGGATTTGGCTATATTCATCATTAATTACAAAAAATTATGAGGAAATAACTAATATTTTATTCAAAAGTGACGATATTGTTATACTTTCAGCATTTTCGTCAAACAATTCTATCAACCCGAATTCGTTAAAAAATAAAATTTCAGTTAAAAAAATTTACATAACGCAAAATATTTCTGATGCGATATTCAGGCTAAATAAATTTTCTTCTAAAAATAACTTGCGTATAATAGCAGGTTCATTCTACATGATAGGCGAAGTATTAGACAACTCGATTAGTATTAACTAGCCTACTTGTTTTGAATTAATACCTACCCGGCTAATTTCCCGCAAGATGATTATTTATTTAACTAATCTTACAAATTGCAAAAAAGATTTACTTGATAATTTTATTTATTGTAATAATATAAATATATGTTATAAATCAATTTTGCCGAATTAGTTAATAGAGGAGAAGTTTTTATGCTTAGTACAAAAATCAAGACTGTTAGAGTTGTTATCGTAGAAGATTATAAGCTTACCCGAATCGGGCTAAGATCTTCCTTAAATGAGTTTGATGGGATTAATGTAATTGGGGAGACAGAAGATGCCGAAAAGGGTATAAAAATGGTTCAGGAACTTAATCCGGATGTAGTTCTTATGGATTTAGGTTTGCCGGGCATGAACGGTATTGAGGCTACGCAACAAATTAAAGCCGGCAATAAAGATATAAAAATATAATATTAACTTCTCATGACAGAGATGAAGAAGTACTTGCATCTCTTGGTTCCGGTGCCAATGCATACTGCTTAAAAGATATTGATCCAAATACATTGGTCAATATAATTAAGTCAGTAGGTGAAGGTGCAGCATGGATTGATCCCGCTGTTGCAAAAGTTGCACTTAATTTGTTTCCAAGACCTGAGTCTACAAAACTTTTATACTCCTCAGAAGCTCCTGATGCCAGAGCTCAATTGACAGAAAGGGAACTGGAAGTTTTAAAATTATTGGTAAAAGGCAAAAGCAATACAGAAATTGCCAAAGACTTAATTGTAAGTGTTCATACAGCCAAAGCCCATGTTTGCAGTATTCTTCAAAAATTATGTGTTGATGATAGAGTGCAAGCTGCGGTAAAAGCCATTAGAGAAAATATTATTTGATAGAAAATTTTTAATAAACAGTCTTCAGAATTTTTTAGAGGGCTGTTTTTTATTGGATTGAAAATTTTTTTAAATTTTTATTGAGCTCTTTTGTTTCCGGTAATATATTTTCGAGTTTTTTCCAAAAAGATATGCCGTGATTTTTTTCAATTGTATGGGTTAATTCATGCAGAATTACATAGTCAATCAACTCATCCGGCAAATCCATCAAATGAAGATTCAAATTAATATTATTCATCCCGGAACAGCTTCCCCACCTTGATTTTAGATTTTTTATGTATAGGTCTTTATAAAAAAAGCCATATTTTTTAGCTAAAATTTCAACTCTATTCGGCAGATAATCTCTTGCCTCTATTCGCTTTGCTTGAAGTATAGCTTTTTTTATAATATTTTGAATGTATTGATTTTTAATATCAAAACCATCGGGTATTTGAATAAAAATTTTGTTATCTTTTATTTTAGAAGTTATTTTTTTAGTAAAAGTTTTTTCGATTATAAGTTTATGTTTTTTAGTTGAAAAATCTGTTTTTTCATCAAAAACAGACTCTTCTTTTCTTAATTTTGAAAGTTTTTGAGTATTTTTAATTATCCATTCTTTGTTTTCAATTATATAACTTTGAGCATTTTTAAATGATAAATAGAAAGGTATTGTAACCCGTATTTCAGCATTTTGTTTTATTCGGATATTTATTCTTTTAGCTCGTTTACTCTTGCGTAAAAGAATTTTTCCAACTTCATCAATTTCAATAAAATGTTTATTCATTTTTTAATTATATTACAAATTTAACAAGTTTTATAATTAAAGAACCACCGTTTAGTTGGTGGCTCTTTTTATTTAAATTATAGGGTTATTTGGATAGTTTTTTATTATGCAGGGGTATTAAGTTTTTCCATTGCTGCTTTAGCTGCTTCTTTGACATTGTTATCAGCATCTTCTTTTGCTACTAATTCAAAAATCGGATTTAATAATTCTTTATCTTCAGGTCTCGCAAGATAGCTTAAAGCACTAACGCTGGCTTCTCTGATGATTGGATTTTTATCAGATTTTAAATTTCCAACAATTTTATCAATTTCGGGTAGTTCATTAACAGCGATAGATGGTACTCCTTGAGTTTTAGCTTCAGCATCTATTGCTTCTCTGAAGTTTTTTTGTAAAACAGCTAGCGTATATGTTCCATATTGTCTGTTCATTTCTGCTTTTTCCCAATCAGACATTACAGTTTGACCTTCTTTTGGTCCCGGAAGATTATTGTTATCTTTTACGATTACGTCTGATAATGACTTAAATGTAGTTTCGTTTAATAATGTTTTTGCTTTATCAGGTTCTGATTGACCTATTTTAGCAATTTCTTGAATTACAGCTGTTTGATCATCCAAGTTTGTTCCATTTAATTTGGCATTAATTCCATTTACATCAATTGCTTCAGCAGGTGTTGTTGTGGCAGTCTGTTCAGCTTGTGGCACAACTTTAACCGGTTCTGCTGTCGCAGGAGTTGTTTCTACAACCGGTGGAGGAGGAACCGGAGTTTGTGAAACTATTGATTGAGGAATCGCTTGTGGCTGAATTTGCTGTTGAGGAATCATATATGGTGCTTGTGGCTGAATTTGTTGTGGAGCCATATAAGGTATTTGTTGTTGAGGCATCATATATGGTGTCGGCATTTGAGGCTGAGCATAAAGACTTGCCTGAGGGTAGTTGTGTATAGGATTTTGAGGCATCGCCGGTATAACTCTAGGTTCAATCATTTGTATATTTACTGCTGCAGTTGTTGGCGGTATGCTTTGATACACTGACTGTTGCGGAGCGTCTCGCTGCATTGGAGTCA
>JAQUYY010000166.1 GCA_028691575.1 Candidatus Gastranaerophilales bacterium | reverse complement strand
TCATCAGATTCATCCATATATTTCTTTAAATATGATAAGGAAGTTCGGGCTGATTTGAATTCATCACTTAAATTATCGTCAAATTTATAAACATCAGTAGGCAGCTTTTTTACAACTTTCGATAATACTTTATAAGGAAGTGAAACAACACCGCTTATAAGTTTAGCCGGCATTAAAAATACATTATCAACAAGTGATTTGCCCCAAATTCTTTCTTCTTTTCCTAAATCCATAAGAGGTTTGTCTAGTTTAACATCTGAAAATACATTTTTGTATTTATCAACCAGCTCATTAAATCCGTTTTTTTCTAACTTTGTAATTATTTTGTTATAATCTGAAGTTTCGAATTTCACATCTTTTCTTACAAGTTTGTTGTCAAAAAGCACATTTACAATAGATTCATAAGGTTTTGTATTCCTAAGTTTAATAAGTCCGAAACCTGTGCCTATTAAACCTATTCCGATTGCAGCAACTTTAATAGCATTATTAAAGTTTATTTTTGAATCTTTTTTATTTTGTTCAGATTTATTTCTGCTTTGAAAATTAACAGGAGTCTTAGAATTTATTTTTTTGTCATCTTTTTCTTTTGATTTTTGAGCCATTGACCTGGTTAACGGAATAATAGGCGTTCCTGATAATATTCTGCCAAAAGCTTCTGAAGCCAAAGCAGTTCCGGCTGTAATTCCAACCGCTGTTTTCAATGATTTATTGAAGTATTTTGACAGAGCACCAATAGTAATGAATTGAAAGAGAATATTTAATCCAATTCTATTTAATTCTTGTTTAAATCTTTTTTCCTTTTCAAAAGAAGCTTCTTTTTCCTTGTCGTTGACGACTCTACTTAAGTTATATGCATCATTTGCTACGAAAATACTACCTGCAATACCTGTTGTTAACCTTGTTCCACATCTTTCGTGTATAGCGTTAAATGTACTTTTATTATTATCCAGATAGGATAGCCCATTTTTAAGTATCGAATCACGTTTTTTAGGATTTGAACTGTTAAAATTCTCTAAATAACCTCTAACTGATGATATATTTAAATCTTTTTCAATTTTAGCAATTCTTTTTTTAAGTAAATCTGCATTTTGCCATTTTATTAAAGTTTCATTATTTTTTAGAGCAGGAATTTTTCTTAATAAGCTAATTGTCCCATTTGCCATATCTAAAGGCAATTCAGTAAACGGAGCAGATGTACTTTTAATTATATCCTTGTATAAAGGAGAATCAACAAATACAATTTTGTCTGTTTCAACTTTAACATTTTTGATATTAGGATCTTTCAATGATTCTATTGTCTTTATAAAAAGTTTCTGAGAGGATTCGCCGAACGTTTTTCCGTAATTTTCGATGGCATCATTTAATTTCCCTAAAGGAACGTGAGTTTCTTTAAAAAGATTTTTAAAAGCCCTCATAGAAAAACCCTCAAAACTTAAATTGGAATTTAAAGGAATTGAGGGTTTTTGAGAATTATTAAATTTAAAATCAATTGAATCGGAAGGAATAGAATGTTTTATCGGCGGGTTCGAAGACTTAAAGGAAGAGTAATGCCCAGTGAGGGATCTTAATTTAGATTTATTTTTAGACAAAAAAAATTCAGTTTTTTGAGTACCCGGCATTTTTTCTTTTTTCTCCTTTTAAACAAGGATGACATAATTTTAAAAATTAATCAATGGGTAATTAACTAATGTAAATTATAAAAATCAATATTTTCTTCTTTTATTTTGCTATGAGTTTGCGACTTTTAAGAAATCTTCTATTGATTTAACATTATCAGATCGTTTTTGCGAAGCAAAAAACGGTGAATTACTTTGTATTCCTTTTATATTACCGGGTTTGTCGATTCGATCAGATATTTTTTTCTTTCCTGTAATAAAAGCCATTGCTTTAAAGTATTTTCCTTTTATTCCTTTAGCATTCAAGTTACCTTGCTCAAGTTTTTCAATTTCTTCTTTTGTTGATTTAGCTATAGGCAATCCGACCGATTTTCTGCTCAGAGTGTCAACCATAAAGTTATTGGAAGCCGATATTAAACTTGCACCGACAAGAGATGCATCATAGAAAGGTTTAAACAATGTATTAGTAAATTGAATTATATATGTTGAATAAAGAGTTTGAGCAATTCTTTGGAATGCACGGTGTTTAGCTCTTTCTGTCGCTACATCCTGGTCTTGTCCTGCAGTTTGTCTCATTACGGTATTGAATGAATCAGCTATCAAAAATCCTGCTGTTGCAAAACTGCAAAATAATTTATTCATGACAGCCAAATCACTGTTAGAATAGTTTGATCTGTTTGTATTATCAAGTGATTTCAGTAAATTTTTGTTTACCAAATCATTAAAATCTTTATTATTTACATTTTTCTTTAATAGTTCAATTGAATTTCTAACTATATTTATTTCTTTTGACGGTTTTTTTATTTCGTTTGTGAATTTACCTGTTTTTATTTTAGAAGCAACGGCGGTTACAATTTTATAAGGAATCAGACCTATTTTTTCAGCTACTTTAAATGGTATTAACAATCCGTTTTCAATAATCGTTTTAGTGACTCTTTTATCAACAATCCCCAAGCTTATTTTGTTTGATGTTTCGCTGTCGGTAGTCAATTTTACAATATCATCGATTTTATCATTTGGAATTAACTTTTCATTTTTTAATATATTAGTAAGTTTTGTTTTATTAACTCCGGTTAATTCTGCTGATTCCATAAGGGAATCTTGTATTTTTTTAATTTTGTCATTTGCAATTTTTATAGCGGTTTCATCATTTAAATTGATTTCATCAAATTTCAAACTTTTTTTAACTTCAGAAGCTACAGCTTCATTAACTTTTTCCAAATTGTTTTTTCTTATAATTTTTTCGTAATTATCAGCCAGACCGTTAAAATTATCATTTTTTCTTAATTTGTTAAAGATGGTTTCTAACTCATCTTTAGCTATTGTAATTTCTGTTTCTACCAAAGGTTTGTATTTTTTCAAAATAGATTCTGATAAATTTTTAACAGAATCTAATTGTTTTAATTTAGTAAATCCAAAACCACCTGCAATCATTCCGCCAAGGATTAATAGCGGTTTTGCATATTGGTTTGTGTTTTTATTTTCTTTTTCTTTTTCTTTAATATTTGTTTCATTTGTATTTTGACTAATTTGCAAATCGGGATTTTCTTTGAGTGCTGCTTTTTCAGCTTGTTTTTTACTTATGGGCAGAACAGGAACACCGGCAAGCATTCTGCCAAGAGCTTCTGATACAAGCACACATCCTGTTGCAACTGCTACAGCAGCAGCTTGTGACCTGTTCGTGTATTTTTTAAGCGCACCAAGAGTAAATATAGTGGTGTATACGGTTAATCCCAAACGACTTACTTCCTGTGAAAATCGTTTTTTATGTTCTTTACTTGCTTCTTTATGATCATCATTAACCATTCTTGTTAAGTTGTAAGCATCATTTGCCAAAAATCCTGCTGTTACCCCTCCGGTAGCTAATCTTACAAGACTTCTTTCGGCAACGGTACTGTATTTGCTTATTGTCGGATCCATATAATTATGAGCGTTTTTAAAAAGTTTTCCTAATGTGCCTTTTTCGTTATGTTCTGTAAAGTCTTCAAAATAGCCTCTTAATGAATCAATTTTCATTCGTGTTATATTATTGTGCTCATGTTTTGCCAAAACAGATGATTCTTGAATTGATTTTAAAACTTGATTTTCTTTTAAAAATGATATATTTCTAAGACTTTTTACTAATCCGTTAGTAATATCCAAAGGCATTTTAGTAACAGGATATAAAGCACTGTCAACTATACTTTTGACCAAAGTATCTTCTTGAAAAGTTACTTTGTCGCCTTTTAATAAAATTCCTTTTGTTTCGTTAGTTTTAAATTCATGTAATGTATTATCTAAAAATTCTTTCGCTTTTTTTCCAAAAGTTTTTTGATAATACTCTACACCATCCTTTAATTCGTAAGTTTTTGGAGTATTATCAAAAAGTTTAGTATAAATTTTTTTAGGTGAATAATTAATCAGTTTTGAAAAACCCTCAAAACTTAAATTGGAATTTAAAGGAATTGAGGGTTTATCAGAATTATTAAATTTTAAATTGGAATTAATTGAATCGGAAGGAACAGAATGTTTTATTAAAGGATTAGAAGAACTAAATGAAGAGTGGTGTCCAATGGGGGATTTTAACTTGGATTTATTTTTAGACAAAAAAAATTCAGTTTTTTGCACACTAAGCATTTTTTTCTTTTTCTCCTTTTAGAGTTTAATCAAGAATGACATAATTTTTAAAATTTATCAAGAGTGTAATTACCAATTGTAAATTATAAAAATTAATATTTCCTTAAACCATTTAATACACGTTCCTTTAGTTGCTTAATAAAATAATTGCTGATATATTTAATATAAGTAAGAACATAAAAAAAATTGCTAAATTTATGAAATATATCTCAATATTTGATATAGTCGGTCCAATAATGGTTGGACCATCGAGTTCTCATACTGCAGGAGCAGTAAGACTTGGGATACTTGCAAACAAGATTTTTGGCGGGATTCCCGATGAAATTGAGTTGA
>JAQUYY010000165.1 GCA_028691575.1 Candidatus Gastranaerophilales bacterium | reverse complement strand
ATACTCTTGCCATGATTCTCTCCTTTGTTGTTATGTGTATGCCTAATTCTCTCTGTGGTACCTGTGGTATTTAATCCTCTCTCTCATAATTTATTAAAAACACTCGAGTATGAAAAATTGCTATATTAAGTATATATTATCGCAATGTTTCTTAATATATTGACGAAAGGCTAATATAAATGGCATCTTACAGAACAGTTAGAATTTAGCTTATTCAGTTGGGGATGAACTTTATAGCAAATATCCATAACTTTCGGGCATCTTGTATTAAACTTGCACCCCTCAGGAGGATTGGCAGGGCTTGGAATATCACCTTTTAATATAATTCTTTTTGAAGTGTCATTCATCGGATCGGGAACAGGAACTGCACTCAATAAAGCTTCGGTGTAAGGATGCTTCGGTTTATTATATAATTCCTCAACTTCTGATACTTCAACGATTTCACCCAAGTACATAACTGCAACCCTATTACTTACCTGCTTTACCACACTTAGATCATGCGATATAAACAAATAAGTTAAATTTAATTCTTTTTTTAAATCTTCTAACAAATTGATAATTTGTGCCTGAATACTAACATCTAAAGCACTGACAGGTTCATCTGCAACAATAAATTCAGGTTTTAAAATTAATGCTCTTGCAATTCCTATTCTTTGTCTTTGACCACCCGAAAATTCGTGGGGAAACCTGTTTAAAATGCTTCTATCAAGCCCGACAAGTTCCAAAGTCTCATCAACATTCATTTGCATTTCTTTTTTAGGGAAGGTTTTATTAATCAATAGCGGTTCTATTAAAATATCTTTAACAGTCATTCTCGGATTCAAACTAGAAAAAGGATTTTGAAAAATTATTTGCATTTTTGTACGTAATTTTCTTAAGTTTTTTCTGTTCAATTTAGTTAAATCAACATCGTTAAAGAAAATTTTGCCTGAAGTAGCTTTTTCAAGCCCGATTATGCATCTTCCTGCCGTAGATTTTCCGCAGCCTGATTCACCAACAAGTCCTAATGTTTCTCCTTTATATATATTTAAAGTCACATTATTAACAGCATAAACTGCTCCGACCTGTTTATTAAAAAACCCCTGTCTTATCGGAAATTCTTTAACTAAATTCTCGATTTTTATTATCGGTTTCATATCAATCCCAAAATTATTCACCAACTTTATTATAACTTACTTATAAAAAAATATTTATACTATCCTTTTATGGGTGAATTTCTTGGCATTAGATCCTGAATATTCTTGTACCGTTTGATCTTTTCCGTAAAGTTTGTATTTGTAGACAACAAGCCCTTCAAGCCCTACAGGGCCTCTGGCAAGAGTTTTATTTGTACTTATACCTACTTCCGCACCAAATCCATACCTAAAACCGTCTGAAAATCTTGTAGAAGCATTTTGATAAACACCGGCAGAATCAACAGAATCCATAAATAATTCAGCTTTTTGCTTATTTTCGGTAATAATACAATCTGTATGCCCTGAACCATAAGTATTTATATGAGAAATTGCCTCTAAAATATTTTCAACAACTTTTATTGAAACGATTTTATCTCCGTATTCAATTGCCCAATCTTCTTCTATTGCAGGCTCTATGTCTGCAACAATTGATTTTACGACATCATCACCTTTTATGGTTACTTCTTCTTTTTTTAAAGCATCAATCAGTTCCGGTAATGCTTTTTTAGCAATATTTTTGTTGACCAAAATTGTTTCGACTGCATTACAAGCTGCAGGATATTGAATTTTTGAATCGACAGAAATTTTTACAGCCTTTGCTATATCTGCATTTTCATCAACGTAAATATGGCAAATTCCGTCAGAATGTCCCAATACAGGAATTTTTGTATTCGATTGAATGAATTTCACCAGAGAATTACTGCCTCTTGGAATAATTAAATCAATATACCCATCCATTTCAAGCATTTTATTAACTTCTTGTCTTGTTTTTATTAAATTTACAGCATTTTTTGGAAATCCTTCAACCAAATTTAAGGATTCAACTATGACATCAGCTAAAACCTGATTTGAAAAAGCAGCTTCAGATCCGCCTTTTAAAATCACGGCATTTGAAGATTTTACCGCTAATGCTGCGATTTGTACCACGACTTCAGGTCTTGATTCAAATATAACACCAATTACGCCGATTGGATACGTCGTTTTGTACAATTCTAAGTCTTTATCAAGCTCCATAGCCCAAACATTCTTATGTACAGGATCTTCAAGATTTTTAACATCCAAAACCCCCTGAACCATAACTTTCATTTTATCGTCATCTAATTTTAAACGATTATAAAGAGCCCTTGTTAAAGTGCCTTCCTCAATCATTTTTTCGGCATTTTCCAAATCTTTTTTATTTTCAGCTAAAATTAAATCTTTATTTTTTTCTATGTTTTCAGCAATTGCATTTAATGCGTTATTTTTAATTTCCGTATTTAACGAAGCAAGAACATACGATGTTTCTTTTGCCTGTTTAGCAATTGTTTCCAAGTTAATTTCAGCCATAATTTTGCCCCTATAAAATTACTATATTATCTCTTGTAATTACTGCATCGTAATTTTTGTAGCCTAAAATTTCTTCAATTTCATCGGATTGTTTGCCTAAAATTTTTCTGCAATCACCGCTTGAATAATTAACCATTCCTTTTGCAAATTCATTGTCATTATTGTCCAAAATACTTACAACGTCACCTTTTTTAAAGGAATTTTTAACCTTGATGATACCTATCGGAAGCAAACTTGCTCCTTTTTCCAAAAGTGCTTTTTTAGCTCCGTCATTGACTTTTACTTGACCTGTGATATTAGTAGCATAAGCAACCCAACGTTTTTTGCCGGACAAACTCTCAACAGGCAAAAATAGTGTACCGACCGGCTCTTTATTAAAAATAGAATGGATTATACCTTCTTTTTTCCCGTTTGCAATTATTGCCATACCGCCTGAGTGCATTGCAACTTTTGCAGCTTCCAGCTTGGTTTTCATCCCGCCACGACCACGTTTTGATGCTTCAAACCCCAACGCTTCAATTTCAGGAGTAATATCATTTACTATAGGAATAATCTTGGCATTCTTGTTTGTATTCGGATTATCATCATACAATCCGTCAACATCAGATAAAATAACCAGCAAATCAGCTTCCAGCTTGCTCATTACCAATGCTGAAAGTTTGTCATTATCACTAAAACATACTTTAATGCCATTTTCATTAAAATATTCGACTTCACTTGATGAAACAGTATCATTTTCATTGATAACAGGGACTACACCTAATTCTAACAGTTTGCTTAAAGTATTTCGCAAACTTAAATATTTTTTTCTATTAGAAAAATCATCTTCCGTTAATAAAACTTGAGCCGTCGTTAAGTCAAATTTTTCAAAACCATCTTCGTAAATTGCCATTAATTGACCCTGCCCTATTGCAGCACATGCCTGCTTTAAAGGCAAAAGTTTTGGTTTTTCCTGCAATTTTAACTTTTTAGCCCCTAAGCCTACCGAACCTGAGGTTATAATAATAATTTCTTTTCCCTGTTTTTTTAAATCGGCAATATTTTCAATAAACGAATAAATTCGAGAAAGAGCGATTTCTCCATCACCCCTGGTTAAAACGTTTGTGCCGAACTTAAAAACAATTCTATGGGCATTTTTTATTTTTTCTCTATTATCCATAATGCCAATGATACAACTAAAAAACAAAAATCTCCATAGAGTTTACGAAAAAAATTTCTTTATCCGTAAACGCCATAATCCGATTTCAATAGAATGATGCCAGCTCCTCACAGCCACCATTGCATTTCACCTTTCTAAAAAAAGTCACAATTTCCCAAAAATTGGACTTTTTGTTCTCCCTTCGCTCAAAATGTTACAAAATATTAATAAAAATCAAGAAAAAAAAGCAATTTTTGGATAAATATATACTTTATATATACAAGAGAGCAATAAAGAAAGAGAGAAAGAAAATGTCAGTAAATTTCGGATTACAAGCAGCATCGGCATCCAGCTATTACGGAAATGCTTCATCTAATAAATATACTTCCATTAGAAAACAAGCTATTGATGAGGGTAAAAAACAAACTGTAAATTCACTTGATTTAACAGATTTTAGAGAAACTCAAGATCCTGTTTATATAGCATTTGATTACATTGATAATAGACCTGTTTCAAAATTAGCATCTGAATTTATACAAGAATCAATTATTCAACCGGTAATGAAATTCATTTCAATGTAATTAAAAAATTTATAAACTAAAAGGAGTTATTTTGAAAATAACTCCTTTTATATTGTTAAATCGATAATTTTGTTTGTTTTATCGGCAATTATAATCTTTTCAGCAACTTCTTCTGCTGTTTTTCCTTCTATTATACCTGCCGGGATATTCCCTCCGTCATAAACAAAAATTTGGTTATTTTGAGAATTTATGCATAGTTTACATACATCACTGGTTTTTAAGTACAACTCCTTGTCTCCATCTGAATACCGATGCTTGTTTTGTACTTTTACAAACCCAAACCCAAAGTTAACTTTTGACATTTCACTTCTCCTATATTATTCGAAGTGGATTCCTGCCTCTTTCATTCTTCTAACCACTTCTTGTAACGTTTTTTCGTCTTTTGTTAGGGCTATTCTAAAGAAACCTTCACCGTTTTTGCCGTATCCGTTTC
>JAQUYY010000164.1 GCA_028691575.1 Candidatus Gastranaerophilales bacterium | reverse complement strand
AAACATTTGCTTAACGTCTAAGTAGTCTTAAATTCGATATAAAAAAGTTGATAAACCTTTTTCTCGCTATAAAATCTAGGGAAGTTTAATAAAGTAAGTTGGATGGATAAAAAATGAGCTATAAAAACGATCATTTATTAACAATAATGAATAAGTATGGTAAATCTGCAGGCGAAGCTAAAGCCCAGATGTTTGAAACATACGATAAATTAAGAGATTTAACTGCCGGTGGTGTAGCCCAAGCCAATTATGGTTCAGGTCCTATCGGTAATTTCCTTATGAATATGGCAAGTGCAATTGCACCATCGTCTTTTATGCCTGTTTTAGGAAGCAGCGCAATGAATATTCCCGGAACATCTTATTACTCATCAATTAGTGGTGGAAATTCGATTTTATCAGGTGGGCAATCCGCATTCGGTTATGGTGAACTAGGCAATTATTCCGGATTTCCTACAGGAGGAGCAGCTTCATTGTTTACCGGAATCGGCAGCAGTTTAACAAGTTTAGCTGAAAGTTATGCAATAGGCGGACAATTAACAGGAGGAGCAGCTTCAATAGCAAATGCAATGTCAGCTGCAACCGGAGTATCCGCAACAACCGGAACTGCTAACGGATTTAGTTCCAGTTCAGTTATTATGCCATTAGCAGGGATAATTTCAGGAGTTGGCGGAATTGCAACTTCATTAGGACCATATTTCGGTTCTTTAGGAAAGTTCGCCAGCATTGGCGGATATTTGGCAAGCGGATTCGGCGGCGCTGTATTAAGCGGCTATCAATATACTGCAAGTCGTGTAGTATCAAATGCAGATGCAATACTTTCCAATAAAGTAAAAAATATTGAAACCGTAGTAAAACAATTAGAAGCTCAAAATGATGTCATCAAAAAAATGTTGAAAGAGTCACTGGAAGGTGATTCAAAGATAGCCGAAGATTTATAACGGAAAAGATTATGAATAGAACATTTATAAGAGCTTTTAATTACAACCTTATCAATAAAAATCCAATTTCTCTTTTAATTTCTTTTGCTAAAAAAATAAAAAAATTATTCATTGAAAAAACAAACAAAAAAATAAGTGTATCGAACGATTTAAAACAACAACAGGAAAAATTTGCAAGAGCAAAATGTGTATTTAGTCAAACAGCAAACGATCAAGAAAAATTTTTCCTAAACCTGACACAATAAATTGTAAATATTTTGTAAAGTTTAACCGGAATTACCGAAATAAATGCAATTTTTCTGTCTCGAGTGTTTTTATATAAATAGGTAAATATAATCAAATTATGTTTATCAAAGGAGTATCAAATGTCTTTTCCGGCAACATTAAGTTCAAATAATGTGAAATTCAAGAATTTTCTAGGGTTTGCTAAAGCTTACTTAAGGAAAAATAATCTTTTTGTTGTTATGCAAGCGAATTTAATGAAAGGGATAAAAGATTTTCTTACTGCCAATAAAAAGCTAAAAGTAGCTCAATATAGAGTTAATCACTTAAGATACAGAATGCACCAAATGGAAAAAATGATTGGTGATAATAATCCATCCGGTATTTATACAGGAAAAAAAATGGATTTATTCAGATAGAAACCTTCGGGAGAAAAAAATGGGTATCGCATCAGCACAATTTAGAAAAATTTATTTAGTTTTAAGCAAAAGTAATCTTGAATTTAAAATAAGCATGATTACTCAGGCTAAAATGGGGCTGGTGAATACTTCCTCAGAATTATTACAGTCATCAAATGATTTAGAGCCGGAATCTCCTGAATTAAAACTTCTTGAGCAAAGAAGAGCAAGACTAGATCTGATTGAAAAAAAACTTGATATGCAATTAGAGTTGTATCAATCCAAACTTCAAATGGTTGAAACCGAAATGCAATCGGTTGATAAAATAATGCAAAGTAATATTAAACGCACATTTACTTATGGTGTTAGCTAGATAATGTAAAATTACGAATATTCTAAGCTACTCATATAAATACTTAGCGGAACAGCCCCTGCCAGTGTTTGATGAACTTGTCGAGCCTTCTACGCAAGTTATATCAGGGTCTTCATTTCCTTTTGCCCCATGTGGAATTATAGTATTTTCTATTATATTAACTTCAAAAATATCTTTTCCAATTATATTGGGTTTTTTTGCACCGTTTACATCTATATAAAATACTCCACATCTGTTAAAACCAGTAACAGTTCGGCTACAGTCAGATTTTTCGAATATAAAATAAATGAAATTACCATTATTTAGTATCAAACCTGGAGTAGTTGAAGTACTTGATGTTGTTCCATTTAGAAAAAACCAGCTGCCGGATTCATGCCAACAACCTTCGGCACTTGCACCAGAGCCCGTCCCTCCGTATCCTGAAGTCCCGGAACAGTCTTTAATTATATTTAATTTTGATGCAAATGCGTTTTTTAAATCTTCACTTCCTGCCGCATCTCCAGGGAATGCGCCTACTAAAGTTCCGCCATTATCCGCCATAATCATCATTGTAGCTTGTGATAGGTCGGAAAAAGACTTTTTCCATTTTGCCTTAAGTTCAGCATCGCTTGTTGTTCCAAATAACATCGGTGTAACTATTGATGCTATAATTCCAATGATTGCAATAACTATAAGTGTTTCCGCTAAAGTAAACCCCTTATTTTTGGCTGTTTTTGGGCACATTTTGGTTAATCCCCCTTGATGATAATAATAAAAATTATAGATTAAATTTCAAAATTAAGCAATAACTTAATAGTAAAACAGGCTTCTATAGCCTGTTTTTTAAGTTTTTTATTTAAATACCGGGATTATTCATTTAAAGAATTTTTTTGAAGTTTGTGAACAACTGCGTCTACTAACAAATTAAAATAACGTGTATTTTGTATTTCGGGTGAAAATTCTTTAATCAACGATTCTTTAACTATATTTTCCAGTTTTTCAATTGAATTAACTTTATTTTTTTCCGGTTCGGGACAGATAAAATCTATATAATCTGAAGTCAATTTATAATCTTGAAACTCGCTAAATAAATGCCAACGAAATCTTGATCCGAGATTTTTCAATTTATTGGTAAATGTAATCTTTTTTGCATTTTTAGACATATTTTCTTTTATACCTCTTAATTATTTGAAATTAATGCTCTTACTTTTCTCTTCTGTTTATTATATTTATTTGTTCACCTATAGAAACTTCGCTGAAGGAAATAAATTGATAAAAGTTCCTTTTCTTGGTTACATTTATTTACAAATGAGGATCATCTACATTTACCTCTTTTTGTAACGGTAAATTCAAGTATGGAATTATAGTTACCATGGTATTTTCATCGACATGTTTATTATATGTCTTTTTTAAAAATTCGGCAATTAATTTTTGAGATTTATACTCGGCTTTAAATAAATCCGTAATATTTTCAGGCAATTCGTTAATTTGTCCGACAAGCATGTCATGATAAATTAACGCTTTTCTTACAATTTTATGATTAACCCGAATATCGACTATATCATTTTTTCTGAAATAGTTTGTATCCGCATACAAAGTTCCCGGTCGTATGGCGACTTTAAGACTTTTGACCTCTTCATTTATTATTTCTTTGTAAAATTCTTGAGGCCAATTTATAGATTTTGGCATTTTTTTCTTCCTGAACAGCTTGTTTCTATTATCATATTATATATAATGATTAATTCAAGGTTGTAATAAATTTTAATAATTTTTTAAATTGCAAGGAAAAAATATGGGCAAATGTAAGAAAAGGCTTATAGCTAAAGCAAAAAACGAAAAAGAAATTCTACAAATGACAAGAAGCGAAGCTATAATAAAAGCCAAAAATGCTATACTGAAAGACAATGCAGGTAGTGATGCCAGATATATCATTTCTCTGTTTGGAATTACGGCCGAGGAGTTAGCCGAAGCAGGTGTTTCTTACGAAATTTTAAGAGCTCTTGACAGTTTGATTAATTGAGTTTTGGCAATTTAATAGAAGATTGCTCATATAATTACTTATTCAATTTTTATTTTTGTGCTACTTTTGTAGGGTTTGGTTGGCTAATAATTTTGGAGAGAATTAATGAACAAAGTTTTAATCGTCGGTTCAATCGGCTTGGATACTTTAGAAACACCTTATGGCAAAAGAGAAGATATTTTAGGCGGTTCTGTTTCTTACGCATCAGTTGCTTCCAGTTTATTTTGCAAAACAGGTATAGTAGGTGTGGTAGGGCAGGATTTTCCTCAAGAAAATCTGGATTTGTTTAAATCAAGAAATATAGATATCGAAGGACTTGAAATTACTAACGGACAAACATTTAAATGGAGCGGTTTCTATGAATATGACATGAATCAGGCTCATACAAGAGATACCCAATTAAATGTTTTTGCTGATTTTAATCCTATTTTGCCTGAACAATACAAAAAAAGTGAATATGTATTTTTAGCAAATATTCATCCTTCTCTTCAATTGAATATTTTAAATCAGGTAGAAAATCCTAAATTTGTAATTTGTGATACTATGAATTTGTGGATAGATACAACAAAAAATGAATTAACAGAAGTAATAAAAAGAGTTGACATGATGCTTATGAACGAAGCTGAAGCAAGGCAATTTTGTAATACTCCAAATCTCGTTCAGGCTGCAAATCAAATTTTAGATTTAGGACCGCAGTATGTAATTATTAAAAAAGGTGAAAATGGGGCATTG
>JAQUYY010000163.1 GCA_028691575.1 Candidatus Gastranaerophilales bacterium | reverse complement strand
TATTTAAAATAGAAAAAATCATTTGTTGTACATCTTCAGGTGTTAATGGAGGCTGCTCCACACGAATAAGATTTCCGTCAATCCGAATTACCGGCGACAATCCTGATGATATGTGCAAATCACTTGCACCTTTTTCAAATACTAATTCTAACAATTCTTCTATAAACATTTTTAATCTCCTACATACTTCCTTACAATTATATCAATTTTTTTAAAACTTACAATTTATTAAATTTTTGATAACACCACGGACATTCTGATGAATCTTCACTTATTTCTCCTCCGCAAAATTCACAGATATTATCGTATTTTGTATCAATAAGCCTAAATCCGCATTTTGAGCATGATGCCCAGTCTTTTTCAACAGGATTGCTGCATTTTGGACAGACTTTTTTAAGTTCATACTGGCAAAACGGACATTTGTAATACTCTTCGCCAACGGGCTTATGGCAATGAGGACAAATTGAAGCAGAACCTTCATTTGTAAATGTTACCCGAATTATTTCATCCAGAGTGGTATAGCCCTCTTTTGCTAAATTCATGCTATATTCCATTAATGTCTGCATACCTGCTTCTTGTGCCGCCAACCTTATTAACGCTGTATTTGCTCCGTTTGCAATTAATTCTCTTAAATTATCATTGATTTTCATAACTTCATATGCGCCAATACGACCTTTATATCCTGTACCGTTGCATTGTTCACAACCTTTACCTCTATAAAATACAGGGTTTTCAAGGTTATCCATATTTAAAAACTTTAATAAGCTTTTATCAGGGACAAATTCTTCCTTACAATGAGTACAAACCCGTCTTAATAACCTTTGAGCCACTACACCGATTGTTGAGCTTGAAATTAAGAAAGGCTCAACTTCCATTTCCTGAAGTCTCATCAAGGAACTTGGCGCATCATTTGTATGAAGCGTAGTGAATACAAGGTGACCCGTTAGAGCTGCCTCTACAGCAATTTTCGCAGTTTCTCTATCCCTTGTTTCACCTACCAGCATAATATCGGGATCTTGTCGTAAAAATGCTCTTAATGCTCTCGAAAAATCCATACCAATAGTTTTATTAACCTCTGTTTGAGTGATTCCCGATAAATCATATTCTATAGGATCTTCAATTGTTGAAATATTAACATCATCGGTATTTCTTTCACTCAAAGCACTATATAGTGTAGTTGTTTTCCCGCTACCTGTAGGTCCTGTTACAAATATAATACCAAAAGGACGATTTATCATTTCTCGAATAAGTTCTAGTGTTGATTTATCCGTTATTAACTGATCCAAACCGAATGAAATATTAGATTTATCCAAAATCCTCATAACAATTTTTTCACCAAATTTTCCGGGTAGTGTCGATACACGAAAATCAATGAATTTATTTGCCATTTTTACCCTAATTCTGCCATCTTGAGGAAGACGTCTTTCTGCAATATCCAACTCTGACATAATTTTATATCTTGAAATCAATGCATTTTGAATTTTTTTAGGCAAAGTTTTGTATTTGCTCAAAACACCGTCTTGTCTATATCTGACGACCAAATCTTTTTCTCTCGGTTCAATATGAATATCACTGATTCCTCGAGAAATCGCAACTCCTAAAATACTGTTTGCAAGCTGTATAATAGGCGCTTCCTGAGCCGAATCGGTTAAATCAGCCATATCAATGTTGTCGGTAGCATTTTCGATTAAATCAACTCCCATTGAAGATATGATCTCATCGGTATTTTGTTCAATTTTTTCTTCTTTTGAATCTTCTTTTTTGTCCGGAAATAATTTTTTTAAGCAATCTTTAAAATCATCTTCAAGAACAACGTTTTTCTTTAAAATTAATTTCTTAAAACCGCTTAATCTTGTTTTTATTTCTCTTTCTCCAAGAATATTATCCGGCTGAACCATTGCTATGGTAAAGATTTCCCCCTCTCTTTTTATCGGAAGTATTTTGTAATATTCCAATATTTCATATGGGATAATGCTCAAAAGTGCTATATCAACTTCAATATCAGATAAATTTACAAAATTATAGCCGAATTCAAGCTCAAATGCGTTTCTTAGCTGAAGCATCAAATTATCTTTTTCAGCAAAATTTAAATTGCAAATCGTATTAATAATAGTAGCACCGTTTTGTTGAGCGTCATTCAAACATAAACTCAGCTCAGACTCTGTTAATATCTGAGTTTCAAGCAATATATTATTTATGTTGTTTACTGCTACTGCCATTATTTTTAGACCTGTTTTATTTCATTTTTTATATCTGCTGAAAGATTGGTATACCCGATTTTATTGATATTATTTTCACCGAAATAGACTAATTTTTTATTATTATACTGTTTTAGCAATAATTGTTTATCATCTGCAAAAACTATAATTTTTTCTATCGGCTCCAAACCAAGATGAAACAAAAAAGCCTTTGTATTGTCAAATACGGCATTTAAAACATCGTTATTTGGATTTCTTATTGATAAATCATTAAAATAATTTTCTAAAATATGCTCATAAAAAACAAATGAGGTATTTTTATTTCCTGAAATCAAGTAAAAATCTCTATTTTCAATTAACAGCAATTTTTCACTTGAAGTTTCAAAAATCAGTTCCAAATTATTTATTTCATAGATCTGACTTAAATAATTTTTTATAATAAAAAATAAATTGGAAAAAACAGCGCCAACTTGCTGTATTTGATAATATTTTTCGGTTCTCCCGCTATATTTGATAAATCCACCGTTATCAAATATTAAAAAGTCATTTATTTCAGGGTTTGATTTTATTTTTTCAGCTAAATTTTGATAGACTTCACTTTTTCCAAAAGGTATAAGATTAACGCTTGAAGATGTTTCAATATGCTGCATCAGCGCATTTGCTTCTATTACATTTTCCAAGTCTCTTTTGTTAATCAATAATTTTCCTATTGAGGCTAATTGTCCTTTTTCATCTCGTTTTTTAGAATTTATAAAGTCAATTGATCTTATATTTAAAGGAATATCTTCATTATAAACCTGTTCTTTGGTGTTATTTATGGTATTTTCAATTTCAATCTCAGTATCAGGCTCATTTTGTGGCGTATTTATAACTTCTTCTTGTATTATAAATTCCTGTGATTGAATTTCGGGCGGAATTATATATTTAAATACACTTATTGCAACTAAAATAGCTATTATACTTGTTACCAGATCAGTATTTATAATACTTACCGGTGAAGAAAAAAATAATTTTCCTAATATATTTCCAAAAATTTTTATAAACCAAAAGCCTGAAAATGTATATAATGAATAATTCAAAGCATCTGAAACACTAGATTTGCTGTAAATTATCATATTTACAATAATTAAAAACAACAGAGAGCCTATAAAAAACTGAATTATAGATGTATTTATCTCGTAATGCATCAAATTGCCGATTAAAGCCGTTAAAAAACTTCCCACTGCCATTAATAGGATTGAATTTTTTAATTTTGATTTGCTAAAATCAAACATCGCAAGCTCATTTGTAATCAATAATAACTGAATATATTTTAGTATTTTTTAAATATTAATACAAGTTTATATATAAATTTTACACTACTTTTTCCTTTTTTGCAATACACAAAATGTATTTTGCTTAATCTAAAATATCTGTTTTGATGATTTATTCCTCTAAGGGTGATTTTTCAGGTTCAATTTGATTTGTAAATTTTTTCTTAAACCTTTCTGTGACAAAATTTATTGCTTCAACTTTTAATAAAATGCAAGCTATAAAATAAACTGTTGCACAAATTAATGTATATAAAATAAATTCAATAAAAAAGCCTATTGATGATGATATCCAAAAATCAGTCAAGTATAATTTTGCCTGATATCCTGCAAAAACCATAATTAAAGTAGCGGAAATAATTTTAAATGTAGGGAAAAGCAGTTTATTTAATTGTAAATCAACTTTTTTGCTGACAAAAAATGCCAATATTGTAAAGTTTACAAAGGTAACTATAGCTGTTGATAAGGTTATTCCACTTATACCAAATCTATCCACTAAAAGTGAGTTCATAAGGAATTTTACAAAGATTGAAAATGTTGCCACATAAAAGGGCGTTTTCGAGTCATTAAATGAATAAAAAACTCTTGTTATGGTATCTCTTGCAACGTATGGAATTATTGAGACAGAAAGAAACATCAAGGCTTCTGATACCATCAATGTTGCACCTGAGGTAAAATTTCCCCTCTGAAACACTATTTGAATGAGCATAGGGGCATATAAAAATATGAAACCCAATATTGGAAACGCTAAAAACCATAGAGAACCTATGCCTTTATGGAAGTATAATCGTAGGGAATTATAATCTTTTTTGCCTACAAATGTTGAAAATATTGGAAATAATGGAACAAGAAGTGCTGTAATAATTATACCCGTTGGAAATTGAAATAATCTATTGGCATAACCAATTGCAGACCAAGCACCTTCAATTAATCTTGATGCAAAAAACATATCAATATATATATTTAATTGACCAATAGTAGTTGCGATAATTGCAGGGAAAAGGATTTCTCTTATTTCTGCCACTTTTTTATCTTTAATTGATATTTGAGGTTTAAAGTTGAATCCTGATTTTGCAAAAACAGGCAATTGAATTAATAATTGACCAATTGCACCTATTAACGTAGCATATGCCAAGATTACACCTGAAGTATCTC
>JAQUYY010000162.1 GCA_028691575.1 Candidatus Gastranaerophilales bacterium | reverse complement strand
AGAGCTGAGGCGATGGCTGAAAAATGGCGTCCGGAACGGACTACTACGACTCGAGTTACTCTCGCCTTAAAAAGTAGTCAAACCTCGCAGTTAACGGCATTTCGCCTGCCTGTTTTCCGTTGCATTTGCACCGCAAATCCGCAGGCTCCAGCCTTAGCTCGGTTTCGCAATAAAAAAGCCGACCTGTTTAAGGGCGGCTACCAGACTTTGGGGAGGAGGTTGGGATAAAGCCTTTTTTATCAGGCTTATATTATTAATATCGGTATTTTTTTTTAAACCTTTAGAAAAAAGAGCTGTTTGTGAACAAATATTAATAACCTTTCTTAACATTAACTTTTTTAGGCTAAAATAAATTAGCTCAAACCCTTTAATAACTTGAAAAAAATTAAGTAGTAGCCTAACTTGGTAATCAAAAAATCTCATAAGTAAACAATACGGTGATATATAATTTCTCAAAAATAATCTAATATTCGATTATAGCAAAATTATTAATCACAATCACTTTGAGATAGACTTATAGAGGAATAGGGATGAGATTAGCTATTAATAGAACTGTACTTATTGCAAAATCATATCTTCATATAGCAATTCCTGTTAGCTTGCTGACAGCGTTTAATTTAATTATTCTTTTTCATATTTTTAAAACATTTTAATTGCTTTATTAAACCTTGAATATCTTTAAAAAAAATATTTGGCTGTTTTTATCAGCTCAAACAAAATCATTTCGACAGAACTTTCAATAACTCCGTCTTTGAACATTTTTGAGATTCCTGTTTTGTAATTTGATTTCTCTCTTAAGAGAATTGCATGCAGGGTTTTTGAATCCTAAAAATTTAATTAATAATCCCTTTATTAATGGCGCAAAGGATGCGTTGAAACGATTTATCCCCAAAAAATAGTCTATAACTTTAAATAATATGATTTTAAAATCCCTTAGTTTTATGATATCTTTATTTTATTCATTTAATCAAGGGAGTTTTAAATGGAAACAATAGCTAATATTATTTGTGAAATAGAAACTTTTGCACCGATTAATTTACAGGTAGATTGGGATAATTCAGGTTGGCAGATTAAACTTGAAAATAATACTGTAAATAAAATTATGCTGGCTCTATCACCTACCATAGATGTTATTGAGCAAGCAATCGAGCAAAATTGCGGACTTCTTATATGTCATCACCCGTTGATTTTTAGCGGAATAAATGAAATTAATGCTTCCAATCTTCAAAATAAAATAATAATAAAAGCTATTCAAAATAATTTATCAATATACTCTGCCCATACAAATTTGGATCGTACAAAAAATGGCATTGGCGATACTTTAGCTTATTTATTAAATTTGCAAAATATTCAAACATTTGAAGATTTCGTTAAAATCGGAAATTTACCTGAGCTAATGGATATCGATAATTTTATTAATTTAATAAAAAATGTTTTAAATATTAAAAATTTAAGACTGGTTAATCCGCTTAATAAAAAAACTGTTCAAAAAATAGCCCTTTGCCCGGGTAGCGGAGGTTCTTTTGTTAATAATTTAAAAGAAATTGATATATATTTAACATCTGATATTAAATACCATGGTGCAATTGAGGTTTTTGACTTTGCATTGATTGATGCAGGACATTTAGAAACGGAACAAATAATTTTACCTGTATTAGCGGATTTGCTAAACAAATTTGATGTTGAAACAATAATTGCTCAAGAAAAATCACCTTTTGAAATTGTTTAAACTTGTCAAAATAAGTATTTTATATACTATCGCTAAGTTTTGAGATAAATCCTTTTATCAACGTCCTTTCAGCAGGGTTTGAGACATATTCTAAATATTGTTTAAAAGTATTGACAGAATTTTGATAATCCCCACTTTCAGCATAAGCAAAAGCTAACTGTGCATATACGTTTAAGTATTCTGAATTAATTTTCAAAACTTCATTGTAATTTTGAATTGCTTTATCATAATTTTTTCGCTGATGATAAACTTTTGCAATGTTAAAATAAAAAGTCGGTAAAAACTGCTTATCTTCTTTCATTAAAGCAATTACATCCTCTATAACGTCCTTATTTTGGGGTTGCATGGCAACATTTTCTTTTATCTGATTTTCCAAATATTTGCATTTGTTCTCTAAAAGTATTTTTTCCTCGTTTAGTGAAGAAATTCTTCTTTGAAAAGTGTATTTTTCAGAAATTAAATCATCTTTATTGCTTTGAGAGCTTATTAATTCCTTATGCAAAAAATCGATTTTATTTGCTAAATTTATGTTTTCTTCATTCAATGCTAAATTTTTATTTTTGATGCTATTAAGCTCTAAATTCTTTTGTTCAATAACTTTGTTTAGTTGAAATTCTTTATTTTCAAGAGTTTCCTCTAAAACTTTGATTTTACTGTCCTTAACAGCTAAAATATTTTTAAAATCACCTTGAGTATTGTTTTTCAATTTTTGAAGTTCGTTATCTTTTTTTTCAACAAGAGTTTTTAATTTATTAATTTCAGATTCCTTTTGTAAAATTTCAAAACTTAAATTTTTGCCGGAATTTGTTTTTTGCAATTGAATATAATCATTTTTTTCTTGAAGCAATTTTTCTAAATTTTCTTTATGACTTTTTAATTCTTCCAGCAATTGGTTTTGTCTTTGCAAGGAGCTTTTTAACTCAAAATTTTTGTCATAAAGGTTTTCAATTTCTTTTTGAGCGGATAATAGTTGGTTTTGAGTATCTTCCAACATTTCTCTTAAATTATTGTTAAAACTTGATTCATTAATTAATAACAATTTTTCTAAATCAGGTGTTTGCTGTGCATTTACCGGAGAAACCGTAAGCATGCAACAAAAACCAATCATAGCAAGGATTTTTTTCATAATTATATAACTCCGCTCTTTTATAAAATTAACTTACGGAATTATTTTAATTAAAATTTGCTCTTTTCATAATTACCATGGCATCTTAGAATTAAACAGAACTTCACCACCCAATCGGGCAGATTTTAAGGTTAAAAATCATTAAATGTATTAATTCCCTGATAAAATCCTCTAAACATTTGATCCAATTCGTTTGGAAAATCTGATGCGTCAATTGCCGTATTTTTTTCGACAAGACCTGTTTTAACAAGTCTGTATAACGAAGTATTCATGTTCAGCATTTCGTCTAAATTATCGTTCCTGACCATTTCATAAATGCTTTCAATCTCATCTTTTATAATGTAATCTTTAATCGTAGAAGTTACGGTTAAAATTTCAACTGCAGGAATTCGCCCTGAATTATCAGCTTTTGTAAGTAATTTTTGGGAAATTGTTCCTCGCAATACTGATGCTAATTGTAAACGAATTTGATTTCTTTCATGTGGTTCAAAAGCATTAATAACACGATTTATAGTCTGAACAGCATCGATAGTGTGCAGTGTAGAAAACACCAAATGCCCTGTTTCTGCAGCTTTTAGTGCACTTGTTATGGTTTCTCGATCCCTCATTTCACCGATTAAAATAATATCAGGATCCTGTCTTAAAGAATATTTAACCCCATTAGCAAAATCTGGAGTATCAATGCCTAATTGACGTTGAGTAAATACGCTTTTTTTATTTTGATAAATAAATTCTACAGGATCTTCAATTGTAATGATGTGCTTTTTATATTTTTGGTTAATGCAATCCAATAAAGAAGCTATTGTCGTTGATTTACCGCTGCCGGTTGGTCCCGTAACCATAACTATACCATTGTTTAAGGTTGTAAATTGTTCAATAATCGGAGGTAAATTTAATTTGTTAAACGAAGGCACTTCATAAGGTATAACCCTTAGGATAAGGGCTTTTTTGCCCAATTCATGGCACAAATTCACCCTGAATCTTGAGACCCCTTTAATTTCATAGGAAAAATCAAAATCATAAAACTGTCCGGACTTAGCTTTCAAATGCTCCGGCATGATAATTGTTATAATCTGTTCTATATCTTTGTCGGTAAAAGACATTGCATTTAAAAATTCTATCGATCCGCTTTTTCTTACTATTGGCGGATTTCCACTTTTTATATGAATATCGGAAACCCCGAGTGACACAAATTTTGTTAAAAATTCAACTAAATTAAAATTACTCATATCTTGCTCTCCGTACAACTTTGATAAAATTATAAATTAAAATTTTAAAAAAGTCATACTTCAAAGAATTGAGTAAACGCTTCTAAATCTTTTCTAAAATAAAAATATGAAACTCTGCAGGTTTTAATTCATTAAAACAGAGTTTTTCTTCAATAAAAGTATTTACTTCAAGCAATTTATTATTTTCAAAAATCAATTTTTTTGTGATATTGAAACCTTGCGGAATTATAATTTCAGAATTATACACCGATTTTCCTTCGATAATTTGCTTATTGACAACTTCTGTCGGCATAGATTCATTTGCTATTACTAAAATTCGCTGAAAATCTGTTTCATCTTGAACAAACCAACTAACTAAGCCCTTTTCCTCCTCATTTGATTGATAAAGAACGGAAAAACCATTTTGCAAAAACGAATTAAAATTTGCATAATCTTCTATTGCAATAAATTTTTGATAAAAATCATCATTACTATTCCTTTTCATCGATTTTTCAGCACCAATAACCTCTTCTATGCCTTTTTTGGTAAAGCTTTCATCACCATCAATATATAAAAACGGTCTTTGTGCAAAATTTCCGGCAGTTAAAAATCT
>JAQUYY010000004.1 GCA_028691575.1 Candidatus Gastranaerophilales bacterium | reverse complement strand
GCTGTAATTACCGATATATCTGACAGGATCAATTTCTTCTTTTGTTCCACCCGCTGTTATAAGAATTTTTTTACCTTTTAGAGTTTTTTTTTCTTCCAAAACAGCTGTCGCAACCTCAAAAATTTTATCAATCGATGCCATTCTGCCTGTTCCTTCATAACCACAGGCTAATTCACCGTTTTCAGGCTCAATAATAATTGCACCGTTATTTTTTAGAGAATCAACATTTTTTTGGACAAAATTATTTTCCCACATATTGCAATTCATTGCAGGAGCAAGGATTAAAGGCTTTTTATAAGCACAAACCAGCGATGTTAAAAGGTTATCGCAAATTCCGTTTGCGATTTTGCCTATAGTATTAGCTGATGCCGGTGCTATAATAAACAAATCACTACTGTCTGCCAAATTCACATGTTCCGGTTTCCAGTCTTCAATAGAAAATTGCTCAGAATAAACAGGTTTTTTTGAAAGAGTCTGCAATGTAGTAACTGTAACAAATTCTTTGGCATGCTCTGTTATGACCACTTTTACATTAGCATTTGATTTTATGAACATTCTGACAAGTTCACAAATCTTGTATGCCGCTATACCACCTGTTATTCCGATTAAAATATTTTTGCCGGATAATTCCATTTCTTAAATCTTTTCTTTATCAATTATTTCTTGCAATTGAATACGTGCTTCATCAATTTTATCATTAACAACATTATAATGAAATTTATCTATTTGATTAAGTTCTTTTTCAACAAAAGCAAGCCTTGCAGCAATTGCCTCTTGAGTTTCAGTTTCTCGTCCAACCAACCTTGATTTTAGCTCTTCAAAACTTGGAGGTAAAATAAAAATCAAAATCGCATCTTCAATTTTTTCTTTAACCTGCAAGGCTCCTTGAACATCTATTTCCAGAACAACATTTGTACCTTTTAAAAGCTCCTTATTAATGATATCAATGCCTGTCCCATAACAATTCCCTGCAAATTCTGCCCACTCAAGAAGTTTGTCATTTTTAATCAAATCATTAAATTCATCTTTTGTAACATAAAAATAATTTACGCCATGCCTCTCATTTGGTCGAGGTTTTCGAGTGGTATAAGAAATAGAAAGTTTTAAATCAGAATTTTTAGCCAGTATTTCTGACAATAAAGTGCCTTTGCCGACACCTGATGGTCCTGAAATTACGAATAATTTGCCTTTTTTATTCTGCATTTTCCACTCCCTATATTCTTTTATTTCTTTATATTTTAATTCAAATAAAAAAAGTTTTTCAACTTTTATTTTTTATTATATAATAATCTGGTTTATATCTTATGGATATTCTGCATAAAAAATGGCTGAAAATTTATGTTAAAAGACTTTATATTAAAAGATTTAAAAAACTTTGCCAAAAACTCTGATTCAAAAGAAGCAGAAAAATGTCTGTTAGAAAAAATTGAGGAAATAGAATTTTTAAAAGCACAACTTAAAGAAAAAGATGCAAAACTTAACAAACTTAACGAAATTATTGAACAAAAAGAAGAAATGCTTGAAATTAAAGAAATACAACTTACGTCAAAAGAAAATAAACTAAGCGAGTATATTAATGATATCCTTGAACAACAAGAGCGAGATAAAATTATTCGCTGGATAGTTGACAGCACAAGACAATCTTTAGACATCAATGATGTTCTAAACACTCTTGTACAAGAAATAGGACCTCTTTTTAAAGTTGATAGATGCATATTTACAATGTTTAACAAGCAAGAAAACAGATTTTCACTTTTCTGCGAATACAAAGATAGCCATATTGAACAATACGCTTCAGAAATTAGTCCGGATTTAATCTTACTGAATGAATTATTTAAAATCAATAATTTTTCAAAGAAACCCATAATTATAAACGATATTAACGAAATAAGAGATAAAATATCCGAAGATAAAGAAACCAAGTCTATATTAATCATACCGGTTTTACACAAAAATGAATTCATTGGGGCAATTGGATTATATCAGGTTCTTGAAAAACGACAATGGCACGAAAAGCGAACGAAGTTTTTACAAGATTTGGTAGCTCAAATTTCAATAACTATTTTACAAGCAGAATTATATTCAAATGCACAAAAAGCTAACAGACTCAAAACAGAATTTCTTGCCAGTATGTCTCACGAATTAAGAACCCCGCTAAACGCAATTATCGGCTTTTCCGAAATGCTTTTAAGCGGTGCTTACGGAAATATTAGCGGTAAATTCGGAGAATATTTGAACAATATTTTAATCAGCGGAAAACATTTGTTAAGACTTGTTAACGATGTATTAGATTTATCCAAAATTGAATCAGGAAATATGAATTTAAACATGGAATTATTTAATGCAAGAGAAATTATGCTCGAAATAATTCTTATATTAGAAAGTATTGCAAAAGAAAAAACCATTCAAATAAAGACCGACAAAATTCAAAATATATTAATAAAAGCAGATGCAAAGCAGTTTAGGCAAATTTTGTATAATTTAATTAATAATGCAATTAAATTTACTGAAAAAAACGGGGAAATTAATGTCAGAACTACCTTAATTGAAAATAGACTCAAAATTGAAGTTGAAGATAACGGCATAGGAATTGCGAATAAAGATAAAAGCAAAATATTCTGCCAATTTGCACAATTAGACAGTTCGTATGCCAGAAAACAAGGTGGCGCAGGCTTAGGACTCGCTTTATCAAAAAAACTTGTCGAACTTCATGGCGGGACAATCGGGTTTGAATCTCAAAAAGATAAAGGTTCAAATTTTTGGTTCATATTGCCTAACTCACAAGAATACATTTGTTAATTACTACACAACAAACTGTTGATTGTCAAATGTTAAAATTTATTTTATAATTTTCGTCATAATAGCAAGTTTTTTTATATTTAAATTTAAAATAATTAAGTGTTAATAAATAAGGGTTAAAAAGATGAAAATTAATTCAATCCAGACTCAAAAAATTAACAACACAAAACCAAACAAAACCGTTGCAACCAGCGTTCCTTTACGAGGCGATGCAAAGGATACTTTTGAATTGTCAGGGAAAAATCAGGTTGCTTTTAGCGGATTTTTTTCAAAAGGAACTAAATCTGTTGTACAAAAAGCAATTGAATCGGATGGGTATGTAGGATTAGCAAATAAAATTAATCCTGAAAAAATAAGTATTTTTGATAAAGAAAGCGTAAAAGCATTAAATAAAGAAGCTCAAGAAGATAAAGTTTGGGGCGAATATATTAAAATTAAAATATTACAACCACTCGAAGCAATGGGTATTAAACCATAGTTAAAGTTCATTTACCGAATTAAATTTTATCAACTAAATTGCTAAATTCATTAGAAGCAAATCCGCCGATGGTTGCGCCTAATCCCATACCAATTAATCCTAACATTGGTGATTTTTTAGCCAATGCAGCACCAACTAATCCCATACCTGCGGTGATTGAACCTACTTTTACTGCAGATTTAGCAGTTTGTTTTGTTCCGTTTTCGATTTTATCATCTTTTGAAGAAAAAGATTTTATTACAGCAGGTATTTCAAGTAATGCTAATGCGTAAACGCTTAATTTTGGAGTTCTTAGCATTGCATCCCCGACAAGTTTTCCAAATTTTGAACCTTCGAGCTTAAAGATTGGTATTTCTTTTTTAAAAGTATTTACAAAATTAGAATCAAATTTAATTTCATTTGAAATATTTAATTTTTTTCTGATTTTTTTACCTAATTTTGTTTCAAATAATGATGTATCAGAGTCATTTATTTTATATAGCAATTCTGGATTTCTATCTACTAAAGGGTTCAGTGCTTTTTCAAACAGAGTGCCTCTAAAGAACGAAAACGGGTGCTGGCAAGTCTTGTAATCGTAGGCAAAAGGGTTTCCCTTAGTGCAATTAACGGCAACTCTGACATCTTCTATATCTTGCGGCAAGTTGGCAGCAGCCAGTGCCATTATTCCTACGCTTCTTGCGATATCACCTTTTTCAATGTCGTTAACGGCTGATTTCAGCCTTCTTGTAGGAGCAAATGAGTCTAAAGCTATTGAAGCAAGAGTGCCGGAGGCTTTTTTGTCTAATGTATCGACAGCATCAACAAAAGTTTTTTGCTGATTTTTAATCTCAACAATATCTGATTTTAAATTATTATCAAGAACAGGATTGTTATTTTCATCAAAATTTCCTGCAAAAACAGTATTTTTGGCAGGATAAGACGAATAAATATTTTGGTTTTTTGTTTCTTGATTTACTTCCATAAAAACTCAACTATTAACTTCCTGTCTTAAAACCTCGCAGTTAACGGCGTTACGCCTGCCTGTTTTCCGACTTTGTCGTAAATCCGCAGGCTCCTGCCTCAGCTCGGTTTCGCTATGTATATAAAAACATTTGTTAGTCGCAAATTGCAGAATATTCAAAAATCTTTACTAAAATTTAACAATTTACATGTTTTTAATAAAAAAAGTGATTTTAATGGAAAAATTTTTTTGAAGAGGTAATATATAAAAATGGTGGATTTAAACAAGAGAGAGAATATTGACTAAAAAGGGTTTAAAAGTTGCATTTCCACATATGGACAATGTTTATATAATTTGGGGATCTTTAATTAATGCACTCGGTGGAGAGGCAATAATTCCGCCATATACCAGTAAGAAAACCTTATCTTTGGGTACAAAACACAGTCCTGAAGCAATTTGTTTACCTTATAAACTTGTTTTAGGCAATTTTCTAGAGGCAATTGAAAACGGAGCCGAAATGCTTGCAATGATAAGTAGTCCCGGTATATGCAGGCTTGGCGAATATAGCCATAGTGCCAGAAATGCCATTAAAGATTTAGGATATAACGTAAAATACTTTAACTTAGATCTTTATAAAGGCAAATTTAAAGAAATATATAGATTTTTGTATGAAACGACAGGGTGCAAAAATCCGATTAAAATTATTTTTGCAATAAACGTTGCAATGAGAAAGATTTTTGTGCTAGACAGGCTTCAAAATATACTTTCGTATTGCAGAGCAAGAGAATTAAAAGTCGGACAAGCTGAAAAAGCTTTCAAAAATGGAAGAAAATTAATTTTTGATGCTAAAACCGTAAAAGAATTAAAAAAAGCCGAAAAGGAAGTTACTAAACAAATTCAAGCAACCCCTATTGATGAAAATAAAGAAATTTTAAAAGTTGATTTAACCGGCGAAATTTTCATGGTTTTAGATGAATTTTCAAATCAAAATCTAGAAAAAGAACTTGGCAAACTTGGCGTACAAACAAGACGAAGCCTTACTATCGGCGGTTGGCTAAAAGATGCTATTATTCCAAAAATTTTTAAAAACGGAAAAACCCATCTTGAAAGAGCAGAAGAATATGCCAAACCCTACTTACAAAGAGATATTGGCGGAGATGCTCTCGAATCTATAAGTGATATCAGGTATTCACATGAACAAGGTACTGATGGGATTATACATATAAGTCCATTTACCTGCATGCCCGAAATTATGTCACAAAATATCTTTCCGGTAATTCGAGAAGATTTCCCTATTCCTTTATTAACATTGGTCATGGACGAACAAACCGGTCGAGCAGGCTTTGTTACAAGATTAGAAGCATTTGTTGATTTAATGAGAAGAAGAAAACGTCAACTATCAGCTGAAAAATTTTAGAAAATTTCTGTAATCGGATCTCTATTTATACAATCAATTGTAAAAGATGCAGTCCTGGCAATATCTTCGGGGACATTAGGAATTACTGTCAATTGCCTTAACAAATCAACTGTCCTTTTGAATACTCTTACAATATCACCTTCTGCAACATCCATGTTTTTAACCAAATCGTCCCATTCTCCGCCATTTACCCAAAATTCAATGTATGGTGAGAATTTTGCATTTAACAATAACGGAACTTCTGCATTATGCTTTTTTTGAACATAATAAATTTTTCTTAAAATATCCCTGGCGTCTGATAGCACTTTTCTTGTTGTACCGCTTAATGGAAGTTTTGAAATAAACTTATCATTGCGAGACTCTTCTGTAATTACTGCACATAAAATTCCTGCTAATTCAGACGGAGACAGATTATTCAAAACTCCTTTGTTTATAAGCTCAGAGAAGAAAATCTCATTTTCAGTTCTCATACAAGCCGTTGAAATACCTATTTCTGTTGGATAATCATCTTTTAGATAGCTGAATTCTTCTAATACATCAGATAAATTCAAAAATCTTTGCCAGTAAATATCTTTTTCATATTCAATAACTTTAGAAATTCTTAAATGCTTATTTTTAAGCCTATCAAGTATTTCTATTGATTTTATGTGTTTTTTATAAAATTTACAGTTATTACACTTGGACTGTTCCATTTCTTTCAGAAATGCTTTCGTTCTTTGTTCGTATTCGTTAACTTCTTCAGCATTTTTTCTGCCGGACTGCTTTGCCTGTTTTCTAAGAGTATTTGTAAGTTTTCGCATTTGAACATATTGATTTTTAGCTTTATTAAACTTTAATATATCTTCATTTTTTAATTTATAGTGACATTTAAAGTTTTCTATCTCGTCTATTCTTGTTTGATACTGTTTTTGCTCGACATATAACGGCTTTAACCTTGAAGATGAAGAGTAATAACCAAAACTTTTTAAAATCAGCTCTCTGGATTCATCTTTGGTAAATCTTTGAAGCAAATTAAGAACCATTGAATAACTTGGAGTAAATTTGCTCTCTAATGGGTTTGCAGCACTTGTAACAAGCTCTGCGACTTCATCGGGAGTTTGGAATGATGTTCCGACAACGGTTACATAGCCGACTTCGTCCATTCCTCTTCGTCCTGCGCGTCCTGACATTTGCAAAAATTCATTCGCAGTTAAAAGTCGGTGTCCGGTATCGGTTCTTTTACTAATTGAACTGATAATAGTACTTCTTGCAGGCATGTTAATCCCTGCAGCAAGAGTTTCTGTTGCAAATACGACTTTTATAAGTCCTTCTTGAAAAAGTCTTTCAATTAAACCTTTTAATCCCGGCAAAAGTCCGGCATGGTGACTTGCAATACCTGAATATAAGCATTCCAACTGTTTACTGTTCGCTAAATACGGATTTTCTAAAATATACTCATCAATAGTGGTCATCAACCTTTTTGCTTCAAAATCGCTTAATAAATTTAATTTTGAGCATTTCTCAGCATATGTATCGCATTTTTTTCTGCTAAATGCAAAATATATGGCCGGGAGCATTTCTTTTTGATAAAGAAGATTAATTAAGTTTAATACATAACTTTCACTATCATTTTTTGGTTTGAATTTAGTTCCATATTTTTCTTTTTTTTCAGGCTGAATTTTGCTATTTACACCGCCGCCCGGGGCAATAAGAGGAAGCAATTTTTTAGAATCCGATGGAGAAAAATAAAAATGTTTTAATGGAACAGGTCTAAAGTCTGTATATATTAATTTTGTCTTATTATGAACAGTATTTATCCAGTCAGTGAGTTCCTGAGAGTTTGAAAAAGTAGCGGAAAGTGCCACTAATTGAATGTTACCAGGACAATATATAATGCTTTCTTCCCAAACTGTGCCTCTTTGCTCATCATTCATGTAGTGAACTTCATCCAGCACAACATATTTTACATTTTTAAGATTTTCCTCAATTTTCCCTAAATTTGTACCGTAAAGCATATTTCTAAAGACTTCCGTTGTCATAACAACAACTTGAGCATTTCTGTTAATCGAAGTATCGCCGGTCAAAAGTCCTACCCGATCTTGCCCAAAGGCTTCTTGGAAATCATGAAATTTTTGATTGCTTAAAGCTTTTAGCGGTGTTGTATAAAAAACTCTCTGATTGTTATTTAATGCTTTTTTTATTGCATATTCGGCAATAACTGTTTTTCCTGCACCTGTAGGCGCACAAACCACAACACTTTGACCATCGTCAATACATTTTGCTGCATCCTTTTGAAAATCATCGAGTTCAAATTCAAAATCAAGTGAAAATATTTTATCGTTTGTATCCATAACTCTATATTACCATTAAATCAACGATAATGATAATGACGTATAAAACTTAATAATTGTGTCTTTATATTTTAAAAAATCAAAATACCTGAACATTTGCACCGAAAAACGGATTATTTAATTTTTCTTCTCCGATAGTAGTAGAGCGTCCATGCCCCGGATAAACGATTATGCCATCATCAAGTGTAAATAATTTTGTTTTAATTGAAGTTTTCAACTGCTCATAACTTCCTTTTGGCAAATCCGTTCTGCCGACTGAATGAGCAAATAGTGTATCTCCTGCAAACAAGACATTCTCAATCAAATAACAAACTCCTCCCGGTGTATGTCCCGGGGTATGAATTACTTTGAATGTCATATTAGCAACATTCAAAGTTTCTTCGTCTTGAACAAATTTATTAATTTTAGGAGTCTTAACCATTGGCATTTCATACATTTTTAAGTGAGATTGAAGCATTTCAACAAGATATTCGTCATTTTTATGAATAAACATTTGAACTCCTTCTTTTTCTTGAAGTTCATAATCTCCTGAAATATGGTCAAAATGCCCATGTGTATTCAAAATAAACTTTAAATTAACACTATATTGTTCCAAAATTTGTTTTATAGCTTCATAATCCCCACCTGCATCAATAATTACAGCATTTTTCGTCTCTTCATCAATTATAATATAATTGTTTACACTTAAAGAGCCTACTTTTATAGTTTTTATAATCATTTTAAATTCTCCTGCATAATTTTGTTATTTTTATCATATTATATAGGAAACATCGGATGAATTGCAGGTAAAAATGAAAACAATTTCAATTTTAGGTTCAACAGGCTCAATAGGCACACAAACTCTGGAGGTTATTGCGAAACTCCCTGATTATTTCAATATATTTGGTCTTTCCGGTGGGAACAACATTGAATTATTAGAAAAACAAATTAAAAAATTTAATCCTAAAATTGTCTGCACAAAATCCGAAAAATCCTCATTAGAATTAAAAAATAAATTTCCAAATATTGAATTTTCCTACGGAGAAGATGGTTTATGCCAAATTGCCCAAAATAAACAAAATGATATGATTCTTATTGCAGTTTCAGGCATTATGGGCTTATATCCGACTTTATCTGCCATTGAAAACGGTATAGACATTGCTCTTGCTAATAAAGAAACCCTCGTTTGTGCAGGCAGCATTGTTATGAAAAAAGCTAAGGAAAATAATGTTAATATTTTGCCCGTAGATAGTGAGCATTCGGCAATTCATCAATGCGCAAAAAACTTTAAAGACATCCAAAAACTGATATTAACAGCATCCGGCGGTCCTTTTAGAGAAAAATCCATTCAAGAAATGGAAAAAGCAACACTATATCAAACCCTTGCCCATCCTCGCTGGTCTATGGGACACAAAATTACAGTTGATTCCGCAACCCTTATGAATAAAGGGCTCGAGGTTATCGAAGCACATCATTTATTTAATGTGGATTATAAAAACATTGAAGTTGTAATTCATCCTCAAAGTATTATCCACAGTGCAATTGAATATAAAGACGGCAGCATAATTGCTCAAATGGGTTTACCCAGCATGCACATTCCTATTCAATATGCCCTTACTTACCCTCAACGAATTAAAGGAATAAAAACAAACAGCTTTAATTTTTTTCAAAACTCAAATTTAACTTTTGAAAAACCTGATTTAAATAAATTCCCATGCCTGAAATTAGCTTACGAAGCAGGTATCGCAAAAGGAATTTATCCTGCTATTTTAAATGCCGCAAATGAAGAAGCTGTTAATATGTTTTTACAAGAAAAAATCAAACTTACAGATATTTGCAAAATTGTAGAAAAAACTCTTGAAAAATTTGATAATATTCAAACCCCTTCTCTTAATGAAATATTAGATACTGATAATCAAACCCGTAATTTGGTCAAAATAGACTATATAAAACTTGCAAGATTATAATTTAAAAAATAAGTAAAAAGTCGGTTAAAATTCAATAATTTTTCTTGTATCTTATTTTTATATTTCAAAAAATAGGAGTAAAAGTATGGAAAAACATCTGATTATAATCGGCGGAGTAGCAGCAGGTACAAAAGCTGCGGCAAAAGCAAGACGTGATGATCCAAATTTAAAAATAACACTTTATACAGCGGGAAAAGATATCTCATATTCTGCTTGCGGAATCCCTTATTATGTAGAAAACCTTTTTGAAAACTCAAACAGGCTCTTAGTAAGGTCAAAAGAAGCCTTTAAAGAAAAGGAAAATATCAATATTTTAACTTCTCACAAAATTATTGAATTAAATCCCGATAAAAAATCTATAACGATTGAAAACCTTGAAACCCATGAAACGTTTGAAGATTCTTATTCAAAATTATTAATTGCAACGGGTGCAAGACCTGTTATTCCTCATATTGACGGAATTGATGCTAATAATATTTTTACGGTAAGAAACATAGAAGATGCAAAAAATATTAAAAAACAAGCTCAAAAAGGTCATCGAGCAATAATTATCGGCAGCGGTTATATCGGACTTGAAATGCTTGAGGCTCTTCAAAATAAAGAAGTTGACACTACCGTAATCGAACTTTCTAATCAGATTATGCCTGCATTAGACGAAGAAATGGCAATAGAGCTTCAATCATATTTAGAATTAGAAAAAAATTGCCGAATTATAACAAATGACAGTATTAAAAAAATAATAAAAGACGAAAATAATAACGTTCAAAAAATTGAAACGCAAAACGGCCAAACTTACGATGCTGATTTTATAATTGTTTGCATCGGTGTTGTGCCAAATAGCGAAATAGCAAAAAATGCAGGGCTTGAATTAGGTTATAAAAATACAATCAAAGTAAATAAACATATGCAAACCGGCAATAAAGACATCTATGCAGCAGGTGACTGTGCTTCTCAGTATAATATAATTACAAAGAAAGAAACCTGGGTTCCTCTTGGTTCTACTGCCAATAAACAAGGGAGAGTTGCTGCAATTAACATAACGGGAGGCAATGCCGAATTTAAAGGAGTATTAGGCTCTGCAGTAACAAAAGTTTTTGATTTTACCGTATCTTTTACCGGCATAAATGAAAAAACTGCGAAAGCTCTAAATTATGATTATGAAGAAACATTAATCAGATATAGAGATAAAGCAGGCTACATGCCCGGTTCTCAAGAGCTTATAATAAAAGTTTTAGCTGATAAAAAGTCAAGAAAACTTTTAGGCGCACAAATTATAGGAAAAGGAGAAGCTGATAAAAGAACAAATGTGATAGCAACTGCTCTAAGTGCAAAAATGACAGTAGACGAGTTTCTTGAAGTTGATTTAACTTATGCTCCGCCGTTTTCTCCTGCAATAGACCCCATTTTAACTGCTGTTCAAGTTTTGAAAAACAAAATGGACAAAAAATCTCAAGCCGTTAAGTACAGCGAATTTGAAAAATATTTATCAGAGCATGAACATTGTTATATGGTTAATGCCAGCGATTTGGACGAATGTATTGAAGAATATTGTGTAAAAAGTAACGGTCATAAAGAAGTCGAAAAAGAACCAAAAGATAATAAAGTTTTTGTTTTTTGTGAAGGAGGACTCGAAAGCTACATAATTTCTCAAAGACTAAAAGAAAAAGGCTATAAAGATGTAAAATTCATTGAAGGAGGTCTTTCTAAATGTCTTAAAAAGAAACTCCACAAATTAAAAATGTAAAAGTTACACTAAATCATATTTACATATTTAATTTCTTATGGTATAAAATAAAATGCTAATAAGAAGAGGTGGAGGAATTCTTAAAATGAACATGAACGTAGATATGCAAATTATCAATAAGGCGGCTCAAAAAGTTATAACATTTGATTCTCAGCCTAATGTAAACAAAGTTATGAATGAAGCCGGTCGTGATATCAAATTGTCTCAACCAATTGCAAATGAGTATGCTGCTAAAATTTTAGATCGCTTAGCTTAGATTAAAAAAATTTCTTATAAATTTTTAATAATGCCGTTTAAAATATATTCTATCGGATGTTCTTTTGGATAACCAAAGCTTATTCGTTGTGTTTCGTATCCTTTTTTGTATAAAGTTAAATTATCTTTAATTTTTTTAAGTTTATATTTGTCATGATATTCATTAATTTCAATAAAATGCTTATAATTTGAAAGTTTCATAACTTTTGAACCAAACCAACCTTCTTTATCAGAAGAAACTATTTTATCCAAATCATTATAATCTGACATAACATCCTTTAATAGAACATCATTTATAATTGACATTCTTGTATAGTACATTTTGGGATCTTTTTTAGGATTACAAATTTTTGAAAGAACAACCCGACCAGAAAGTTTCGAAAATACTTCGTCCTTCAATTTATCGTCATCATCCAATTTTTCGTGCAATCTTATCAAAATTGTATCCGTAAATATGCTCCTATCCTTATGAGGTATATCATAATATAACTTATCGGCTGCAAGTTTTTCTAAAAGTCTTGAACGTTTTGATAAATTATCTTTACTATGAAGAAGCGGTTTTCCCGTTATTGGAGATTTATTTAATAATAGTCTTGCCTCTGTTTCTAAATATGTATCAGCTTTTTGTATAAGAATTTCTTTCGGGGATGCTTGTTCTTTTTTTATGGGAGAAATCGTTGCTGATTTACTTTCAACTACAATTGTTTTATTGGAGGCAGAAGATACAAATACATCTTTGGCAGATCCATTATCAAAAAGACAAATTTGATTTGGATCTGTCAATGGTTTTCTTTTACCTGCAAAAACCGGCGAAATTACGTTTTGTTGACGAAAATTTAATATTTTTAGCATAATAACTCTCAATTTGGTTCTGATTATTTATAAAAAACCCCTGAAAAAAATTTTTGCCCTAAATATTAAAATAATTTATAAATTTTTTAACAAATTTTGAACTTTATCATTAGAACCGGCGTCGGGGTTGTTTTTTATCAATTTTTTCAATGTTACCTCAGCCATGTAATTTTGATTTTTTCTATGGTATAAAAGTGCTAAATTATAAGAATAAGCTATATTAGAGGGAACTTTTTCAGCTAAATATTTGAATTCTGATATTGCATTAACATAATTTTCACTTTGAATATATGCAATTCCAAGTGCAGCTCTTGAATCCAATTGAGTTTCATCAAGTTCTACAGCTTTTTTATAGTTAGTTATTGCTTCATTATAATTTTTAAGATTAAAATAAGCGTCTCCCAATTGTTTCCAGCTCAAATACGAGTAAGGAACTTTTTTAACATAATCTTTAGCTTCATTAAGTTTTCTATTCATCCTATCTTGGCTAGAACCAAGGATTTTAGAATTATCAAAATTACCATCCTCAACAATTGTTGTATTAGAAATATCAGGAGTCAGCTTATACAGAATTTTTATGGTATTTTTGTCTCGCTCTGTTAATGATTGTTTTTGCATATCATGATGTGAATGACTAACCGAGCTCATAACATCTTCGGTCTCACTGCTATGTCCCCAAATTCCAAGACAGTGCCCCAACTCGTGAATAGCAACATTATACATCTCATTATCAGAAAAAGAAGTATTATTAGGCTTCATCGTAGATAACTTGATTTGAGCTCCTTTTAATAAATTTTTCTCAATAAAAGGAGTGGCTAAACCTGCTATAAAGCCGGTTTTTCCGCCATTACTGCTGAAATCAGCAATCTGTGGAGTAAATATAACAGAAATATCTGCTTCTTTAGCTGAATTGACTATATTATAAGATACATCACCTTTTAAAACACTACTCCAATCATCTAAAGCTGCCAAAAATTGGGATTTGTATGATTCACGATATCCGCTCGCACCTGAAGGAGGATAAAAATAGAGTTTTAAAGGCATTGAACCGGTATTCCAGCGGACAATTTTTCCTGCTTGATTTAGAGCATTATCAATATAATTATTGCTCGAAAATCCTAGATAACTGGAACTTTGTTTAAATTCTTCTAAATTCTTATTTCTATAAGCTTTTTTTTGGCTTAAAAATGTCTGAATATCAGATATTGCTTGAGAAGACAATAATGCTTCATCACTATACGGAGCAATTTCAATAATTTTTTCAAATTCTGATTGAGCATCTTCAAACGCTGATCTTTTTAAAAGCGATTGAGCATAATAATATCTATAATTAATGTTTTGAGGATCTTTTTCAAGAACATATTTAAAACATCTATAAGCTTTATAATAAGAACCTTTTTCAAAATATATTTTGCCTGATTCATAGTAATCGTAGGAAAAAGCAGGTGCAATTCCCATTATAAAACTTACCAGAAGAATAAAAAATAGTTTGTTTTTAATCATTAATTACTTGTTCAAGTTCTACATCAGGTGTTCCGATTGTTCTAACCAATTCTAAAACAGTTGCTTTCATATGACATCTTTGTCTGCTTGCTGCAAAAAACTCTCTGTAGAAACATCCGCTGCAAACGCAACCTCTTTTATAACATTCAAGAGCTGTTTGAGTCCATCTTCTAACCGAGGCGGCTCTACCCAAATCCCTACTTCTTAACACTCGTTAATTCCTCCCAAAAAATACCCCGAAAAACCACTCTCTATAATATGTGGCAATTATCTTGACTAAAGTTCAACTGACTAATAAAAATTATAATCCGTAAGCAATGGAACACAACAAAAAAATGAACAATTATTACAATACTATACATTTACCTGCATACCGCATTTGGCATGGAATAGAGCATGCTCATTTTCCTGAAAGCATTACAAACACATGGTTATCATGATTAAAAACCGCAAAAACATGTCATAATGTGAATTTCCATGATTTAACTTTAACAAACCAAAAAGAGATTGTAAAGCATCAAAACACTTCCCTAAACAGGCTTTCAAGCATCCGGCAATGCCCTGTAAAGAAATGTAAAAATCCTAATAACAAGTCAAATTCTATAAAAAAACCTATTAAAAGTTTTTCGATGTAAAGAAATAATTAAAAAACCTAATATGAACAAAAAATATTGTATAATATAGTTAGTTTTTCTGTATGTGTTAAGCTAGGGGAGGTCAATCCATGGTATCTTCTTTTCTAAAGTCCTTCAAAAAAATGTTCCAAGCACATTCCCAATCTCATTTCAGCACCAAGTATCTATGGGATTACGAGTATGGAAATCCCGAAAAAGAATTTTTACAAGCGCTACACGAGTTCCGAATTAAAAATTCTAAAATAGACGAAGAATCAAAGTCTAAAGTAACCGTTTAATTAAAAACTAAAGTGGGTTACAGGGGTTTGATTAAAGCTGTTTTTGCCAAAAAGCAAAAACAGCTTTTTTGTATTTTCTTATGTAACAAAAAAAATTAAATTGTTATAAATAATCATTTATTGGGAATAATTCAACTATGGACAGCATCAATGGCATAAATTATTCAATTGAAGTCCCCGGTTTGCAAGAAATGCAATCTGCACTAGAATCTCAAGGTTCTCTATCAGGAACGTTGAGTATTCCTGTTTCTGAAGATGAGGCAATTATCAGCGCACAAGCAAAACTTTTAAATGAACTTGAAAAATATAACGCAGGTGAAAGCGATGAAATTAAACTCGCTCTAACCGTAGAGGAAAGCACAACACAAACAGAAGCTATGTATAACGTTATTGGTGCTAAAAATCAGATGTTAAATTCAATCATGCAAATAATGGATTCTATACCGGAATGAGTTAGTTTTTTTTGGAAAACGGGCAAAGCCCTCTTTTTCAAAAACATCACTCCCGACTCACGCATACCTATTTCAAAATTTATATATTTTCCTAATTACTTTTTGAAATCGATATAATTAAAATCTTCCTGCGCATTTAGTTTTGCAAAATTTACACTCACCATCGCCGATTAAATTATATTCGCTCACCTCATGCCATGTCCTTTTTATCAAAGGTTTATGACAGCTATGGCAGTATGTTGTAGAAGTTTCGGGGTGAGCAACATTACCTGTGTAGACATATTTAATGCCTGCTTTTTTTGCAATAGCATGGGCTTTTAGTAAAATTTCAAGTTTAGTACTTTCCTTATCCATCATTTTCCAGTCAGGATGAAATGCGGTAAAATGCAGAGGCACATCAGCTCCTAAATTATCAACAATCCACTTGCACTCGTTTTCCAAATCTTCAACAGAATCATTTTCCCCCGGAATCAAGAGAGTAGTAATTTCAAACCAAACATTTGTTTCATTTTTTAAGTAAAGTAAAGTATTTAAAACTGTTTGCAAGTCGCCTGCACAAAAATTTTTATAAAAAGAATCACTAAAGCCTTTTAAATCAACGTTTGCAGCATCAATATACTCAAAAAAATCAGCTCTTGCTTCATCTGAAATATAACCGGCTGTAACAGCGACTGTTTTTAAGCCTAATTTATGACATTCAATTGCTGTATCAATGACATACTCTATAAAAATAACCGGATCATTATAAGTAAACGCTACGCTTTTGCATTCGTATTCTTTTGCGGCAATTGCTATATCTTTCGGCAATCCTTTTTGAGAAAGTCTTTCAATTTGCTTTGCTTTGCTGATTTCCCAGTTTTGACAAAATTTACAGCCCAAATTACAGCCTGCTGTACCGAATGAAAAAACTGTCGTCCCGGGGTAAAAGTGATTTAACGGTTTTTTTTCGATAGGATCAATTGCAAAACCTGTCGAATAGCCATAACTCGTCATTACAACTTCGTCATTTTGCCGTTCTCTAATAAAACAAAAGCCTTTCTGCCCTTCTTTGAGTTTACAATGTCTCGGGCATAAATAACACATAACTCTACCGTCGGGTAGCTTTTTCCAATATTTTGTTTTTACAATTCTGTCTTTGGTATTCATAAAAAAAATGCTATAATAATTTTCAACGTTTACATCTTATCAATTTTTTACGGAGAATGCAAAATGTCTATAACCCGAGAAGCTGTTTTTGAAGATATGTTTTATCCTGCAGATAAAAAAGAGTTATCGGATTTGATTTCATGCTACCTGAATAAATCCTCTTTACCATATGATATTAAGCCAAAAGCCTTAATTGTACCCCATGCAGGCTATATTTACTCTGGAATAGTTGCTGCCAGTGGTTATGCTTACTTGAAAAAATTTTCTAACGACTTTAAAAAAGTAATTATTATCGGTCCTTCTCACAGCGTGACTTTCACCGGTGCTGCTCTAACATCTTCTGATTACTGGAATACGCCATTGGGAAAAGTTGAAATTGATAAAGATATAAATTCTAAACTTCTTGAAATTGAAGGGGTTAAAGTACTTGAACAAGGGCATAGCCAAGAACATTCAATTGAAGTTCAAGTTCCTTTTTTGCAAAAAACTCTGGATAATTTTAAAATTGTTCCGATTTCTGTTAGTATGAATTCTGAAACAATCATTTCTTCAATTATAGAAAAGTTTTGGGACGATGATGAGGTTGTTTTTATTATAAGCTCTGACTTAAGCCATTATCATAAGTATGAAGAAGCTAAAAAAATAGACTTAACAACTGCAAATTTAATAGAAAGTATGCAATACGAATCACTTACAGGAGAATACTCATGCGGTTTTTATGGTATACGTGGGCTTCTAAGATTTACAAGAAAGAAAAACATAGACCCGATAAGGTTAAGTTTAAAAAATTCCGCTGATACTCAAGGGGATAAATCTCAAGTCGTCGGATACGGGTGTTGGATTTTTAATAAAAAAGGAAAAACCGATTATATAATAAATCACCATTCAAAAGACCTTGTTGATATTGCCAGGAAAAGTATTATAAATGGAATTGAGCAAGGAAAGCCGATAAACGTGGATTATTTAAAAATGCCGTTAATTTTAAAGCAAAACGGTGCCTGTTTTGTAACTTTAGAAAAAAATGAGAATTTAAGAGGTTGTATAGGCTCAATTATTGCTCATCGTTCTTTGGCTCAAGATATAGCTAAAAATGCTTTTTCAAGTGCATTTGAAGACCCGAGATTTTCTCCTGTTTTAGAGCATGAATTGGCAGATTTAACTATCTCCTTATCAATTTTAACTTTGCCGATTAAAATGGATTTTTCATCAGAAGAAGATTTATTAAAGCAATTGAAGCCAAATATTGACGGGCTAATAATTTCTGATAGAGGCTATAAAGCTGTTTATTTACCGTCTGTATGGGAGCAGCTGCCTGATAAAGTTGATTTTTTACAGTCTTTAAAACAAAAAGCAGGATTACCGAAGAACCATTGGTCAAAAGACTTTATGGCTTACAGATTTTTCACGCATTATATTAAAGATAAGTTTTAGATTAAATATAAAATATCAATATAAGCATGTTTAAACTTTTAGTAATAGTAATTCGATTACGGTAGAAATAAAATTTTACTTTTAGAAAAAAACTACTTACAGTTGCTTGAACGCTAATATTAAGTATTAGCGGTTCTGCTCGACGGCAACGAAGTTGCCTAGGTTAACTGCGTCAAACTACGATAGACAATTATTTAAGTTCTTAGCAACTGTTATGAATAACTGGATTTTTCTTTCTTTTGGTTCGTTTTCTTTCTTTTTGTTAGTAGGTAAAAAGAAAGAAAATGAACAGAACTTTTAAAATGATAAATAGAGTGATTTGTTTGATTTTTTCCATTTTTTCTTTTTACTTGCGAGCCAAAAAGAAAAAACGGAAACCAAAAAAGAAAAAAGCCGCTACTCTCTATCGTTGTTTAATTATTACTTTTTAGCTATGTTGGCTCTAATATTGCCAAAGGCTCTAACGGTGTTTGAATGAATATTTTAAATTTAAGCATTATTGGTTATAAAACAACTACTTCTTAGCAATATACTGCTTATAAATACTCCACATGCCGGTGATAATACCTAAAATTGTCAACGCAACAGTCCAAATAGGAAATTCTGACATTGTTTTATTATCAATATAATTTCCGACAAAAAACCCCAAAACTATCGGAATTAGTAAACTAAACGCTATATCACTCATTATTATTCCTTTTTACGGCTGATACATTAACGTATCATCAGTATTTACTATGCTTAATTTATCTTTATACAGATAAAAGTGTAAAATATCTTCGCCAACTTTATTTGGACTTTTAAACCCGTTAACATCAACATAAAGCCAACCACAACACGCAGTACCTGAACATGTATTAACAGTACATGTGGTTTCATGATACCTAAACATAACCATAGCTCCATTATTTAAAACTGCAGTAGCATGAGAAGTAGGAGAATCGGTAATAAGACCTCCATCAGTATAATACCATTCAGCAGACCAGCAATTGCCCGAGCCTGTATTAGCAGGACAAGTTTTAATATACTTCATATACTCTAAAAATCTGTTCATCATACAAAAATTATCATAAGCAGTAGGACATAATCCTGTAAAATCACCGGAATTATCAATTTTAAGCCTTGTTGCAGCCTGCATAAAATCAGCATAAACTTTTTTTTCTGCCATTACAATCTCTGCTTGATTAGTTGCATTATATAATGTCGGAATACCAATTGCTGCAACTACTCCAATAATTGCAATTACTATTAAAACCTCTGAAAGGGTGAAAGCTAAGTATTTTTTTATATTAAAAAGCATTTCTTTCCTCATTTTTTGTTTATATTAACATATTTAAGTTTTTACAACAATGCTTTAATATATAAATTTTTTAACAATTTTGTTTTTTACAAAAAAATCGATATAATTCTATTTGAGAACTTTATAAAGAGAGAAGAAATTGAGTATAAACGATAAATTAATTAAAACATTAGCCTCTGCATCGCAAATGCTGAATGCAAGCTATGATCCTAATAAAACCTTTGAAATGGTTTTTTTAAATGCCAAAAATATTTTTCAATATGACAATGCTGTTATTTTGTTTGTTGAAAATGATAGGCTTATTGTTAAAAAACAAGACGGATTTAACTTTGATAAAAATAAAACTTTTGAAATAAAAAATTCTGATAATTTAAAAAACTCAATCTATGGTAATGTCAATGATTTTTTTATCAGCGAATTTATTAAAGAATTCCGGCAAAAATCATCTTTTATAATCGCACCATTAGCATTGCGAGACAATATTTTTGGGATTATTTGCTTTTTTAGAAATGAAGAAAATTATTTTGATGAAATTGATTTAGAAATTATAAAAACCTTTAGCACAGCAGCTTCATACACAATTAAAGATGCTGAAATAACTCAAATTTTTAAAAACCAGTTGAAAATTTTGAAAAAAAATATTGACGAAAAAAATGAAGCCTATGAAATAATTAAAGAACAAAATGAAAAAATAAAAGAAACCGATAGAATCAAAAATGAATTTTTGGCTAATATTTCTCATGAATTAAGAACTCCTATGAATGCTATAATAGGTTTTTCAGAAGCCCTGAAACTAAAGATATTTGGGGAATTAAACGAAAAGCAGGAAGACTATGTCAATGATATTCACACAAGTGGGATTCATCTTCTGGGAATGATTAATGATATTTTAGATCTTGCCAAGCTTGAAGCTAAAAAAATCGAGCTTTGCAAGACTGATTTTTCTGTTTTTCAATCCATAAACGAAGCCATTGGTATAACAAGACCCCTTGCCGAGAAAAAAAATATTACTATTAAATTAAATTGTGAGGACAAAAATGCCCAAATACACGCTGATCGGAAAAAATTTCAACAAATTTTATACAATTTAATCAGCAATGCAATTAAATTTACCGATGATAATGGAAAAATTGAGGTAAATTACAAAATTTCAGGCAATAATATCCGAATTTATGTAAAAGATAACGGCATAGGCATTGATGAAAAATATCATGACAAAATTTTTGCTAAATTTCAGCAGGTGGATAATTCCCTAACCCGAAAATACAGCAGTACAGGGCTTGGTCTGACTATCACAAAAGAATTAGTCGAGCTTCATGGCGGAAAAATTTGGATAGAAAGCAAACAAAATGAAGGTTCAAAATTTATATTTGAGCTAACGACAGGTGAAATAAATGAATAAAACAATTTTTATCGCAGAAGATAACGAAATAAATTTAAAACTGGTCAGCGATATCTTAATATCTCAAGGTTACAGCCTTTTAACAGCAAGAACCGGAAAAAATGCATTAAATAAAATTAAATTAAATTATAAAAAAATTGACTTAGTCCTGATGGATATTCAACTTCCTGAAATGAGCGGATTTGAAGTGATAGAAGAACTTCGTGCAAATAATGAAACTAAATTTCTTCCGATATTCGTACTTTCAGCCCATGCGATGGAACATGATTTACAAAAAGCTCAAAAAGCAGGCTGCGATGATTACATAACAAAACCAATCCGAGTTACAGAATTTATTAAAAAAATCAACGGTTTTTTAAAACCGCAATCACCTTGTCAATGCGGGATTGACGGTTAATTTACTCGTATCTGCCTAAAAGCTCAAGTTTGACTCTTGAAGTTCCTGATTTATAAACTCCTATTTGTTTTGCAGCCGCAAAAGACAAGTCAATTATTCTGTTTCCGACAAAAGGTCCTCTATCCGTTATTTTAACCACACATTGTTTGTTTGTGACTAAGTTTGTAACCCTGACTAAAGACCCAAACGGCAGTGATTTATGCGCTGCCGTGAATTCATATTTATTAAATCTGCTGCCATCCGATGACGTTCTACCATGAAAAGACCCGCCGTACCACGAAGCTACGCCCCTAAGTTCTTTCAGCGGTTTTTTGTTTTCATCAACAAAATAAGAATAATCATTTACAATTATTTCTAAATCAAATGCTTTTCTAATTGAATTTATCCAATGACAAGCAAGTTGATGCGTTGATATACCAAATTTATCGGCATTTTGCTTGTCCGCAACAGCAAGGAAAAAATCCTGCGTCTGTACTAAAGTATTACTTTTATTTTTTATCGGAATTAATTTTTCAATACTTCCGCCATTTTCAATAAATTCATTAAATCTGCTTATAAAAAGTTTAGCTCTTTGCTCTGCTGTCAAATTATCAAATCCTGTAAGAAACCAGGTAACCTGCTTTCCATTGATATAAACCACAGAACCTTTATTGTTGCTAAGATTTTTATAATTAATTGTATAATTTTTCACAGTCTCATCAATAAGAGGGCTTAAAGGGGAGTTTAATGCTATTTTAGTGTTGCCGTATGCGAATGTTGTAAAAGAAACCGCCAACACTAAGACTATAAAACTCAACTGCCAAATAATTTTTTTAATCATTATTCTATCCATGTTTATTTTAGCCAACCATTTTCCATGAAATAATTAACCATTAGCATGGACTAGTGTCAAGCTTTTTTTCCGAGGGGTCCAAATAGCCCTTATAGCACATTGTTGCCAGTTTCAGGCACATGAACAAACAGGTTAAAAGCCAGTAATAATAGCAATAATTCATTACTAATTTTTCTTAAAATCAAATTTTAAAAAATTTATTTTATCGGGCAAATTCCCTGATATACCTTACAAAACCAAGTATATCCGAAAGCTGATTTTTGTCAGAAACAAATTTCAATTTTGGCGAAAACATTTTTTCTTCGTCATGCTCTTTTATTTTTTCACAAATTTGTGGATATAATTTTAAAATATTTCTTCTCATAATATCCTCACGATTATCCCATCTATTAATATAAAAACAAACATGATAAATTAATTGCCCCCAAATAATGGATTATTTAGCATTGTTAATAAATAAAAAATCACAAATC